>JBDSMR010000049.1:0-30792 GCA_039915735.1 Usitatibacter sp.
GCCGACTACGGCGGGACCGAGATCGTCGAAAACGTCATCGGCCTGAATTCGGCCGGCACGGCCAAGCTCGCCAACGGCGGCGGCGGCGTCTTCGTCGAAGAGCTGGATGGCATCACGATCAGCGGCAACTACATCTCCGGCAACAGCGTCTCCGGCATCGGCTTCCAGTATGCCTCGGGCCTCGATATCTCCGAGAACGTCATCGGCCTGTCCTATGGCGGCTCCCCGCTGGCGAACACGCGCGGCATCGAGTCGTACTGCGGCGGCTACGTCTCGATCTACGGCAACACCATCAAGTCCAACCAGTTCGAGGGCATCTACCTCAGCGGCGGTGACACCGCCGACATCGAGAGCAACACCATCAGCGACAACGGCACCTCCGGTGTTCGCATCGATTCGGGCTCCTGCGGCTACGGTGGACTCCACTACGCCAGCGACAACACCATCAGCGGCAACAAGGTGGACGGCATCCTCGTCACCGGATCGAGCGTCGGCAACCAGTTCCACGCCAACTCGATCTACGGCAACACACGCAAGAGCATCAACCTCAACAACAATGCATCGACGCTCCCGAACGACGCGAACGACGGCGACGGCGGCTCGAACAACCAGCAGAACTACCCGGAGATCACAGAAGTCCTGCAGGATGCCGGCACCGGGAACACCACCATCAGCTTCACGCTGGACTCGATCGATTCCACCAGCTTCGACGTCGAGTTCTACAGCAACCCCACGCCGGGGAACCCGGCGGGCCGCGAGTACCTGGGTTCGACGACGGTCTTCGTCTACGGCGGCCCCTACTCTGGCACCTTCACCGCCTACGGGCAGCTTGCCGACAACGTCTCCGCCACTGCCACCAACGCCAGCACCTACGACACGTCGGAGCTCTCGTCGCAGAAGGCCGCGATCAGCGCGCCCGCGGCAAGCGTGAGCCCGTCCAACGTGAACTTCGGCGACGTGCTGGTCAACACCGAAAGCGCCACGCGCACGGTGACCATCCGTTCGATCGGCGACCAGCCCTACGTCATCGACTCGATCGACTCCTACGGCGGCTTCTGCGGTGGCCTGGACCAGGCCGCAAGCGTCGCGGCGACGCCGCTGTCGATCTGCGCAAGCGGCTCCTTCATCTGCGAAACAACCTGCGATACCGGCACGGCGTACTCGAAGGGCCAGTCCTGCCGCATCACCGCCAAGTTCACCCCGCCCTTCAACGGCTACCAGTCGACTGCGCTCTACATCTGCGACAACACCTCCGTCACCCCGAAGCAGGTCTACTTCGAGGGCAACGGAATCCTGCCGCCGCCGATCACGGTCTCGCCCAGGTCCTGGGACTTCGGCGCCGTGCCGATTGGTGAAGCCGGCGAGCCGCACAAGTTCGTGGTGTCCAACGTGGGCTACGGCAGCCTCGACCTGGTCAGCCTCGCAACCAGCGGCGAGTACGACGTGGTCAATTCGACCTGCGGCTCGTTCCTCTACGGCGGCGCTTCCTGCGACGTGGTGGTCAACTTCCTGCCGACGATGACGGGCGATAGCCCCGGCGCCTTCGTCGCGACCTACAGCAGCTACGGCGGGCTTGACGCCGGCATGCTCTCCGCTGCCCAGATCGGCCCCACGATCTACAAGGCGGGTGCGACGCTCACCGGCGTCGGCATCGGCGGTGGCGAACTCATCCTTCCGGGCCCGATCGAGCTCGGCGCGGCGGTTGTTGGCGGCTCCCCCGTCAGCAGGACGGTCGAGCTGCGCAACAGCGGCACGCAGCCGGTCAACATCGCGAGCATCACGATCTCCGGTCCGTTCACCATGGTGAACAACTGCACCGCGCCGCTCGCCCCGGGCGCCACCTGCATGGTCACCATCAGCTTCACGGCCCCATCGATCGGCGACTTCAACGGTTCGCTCACGGTCGTGAGCGACGCGGCCGGCGGCTCGGGCGAGATCGGCGTGCACGCCACCGGCCAGGTTGTGGCGGGTCCGCTGCTGCAGATCACGCCAACCGCCATCGGCTTCGGCGACCGCGTGATCGGTTCCCAGAGCAGCGCGCAGACCATCACCATCACCAACGTCGGCGGCGTTACTGCCACGCTCAGCCTGTCGACTTCCTCGCTCGACTTCCTGATCGCCGGCAACAGTTGCGGCGCCACGCTCGCGCCCCAGGCCTCCTGCTCCGCGCTCGTTGCGTTCCGTCCGCTGCTTGGCTTCGGCTCGCGCACCGGCAGCTTCATCGTGAGCAGCAACGCGGCCAACAGCCCGCAAGCCGTGGCTCTCGGTGGCACCGGTTGCCGTCCGTACGTCGGCGCCGGCAACCGCAGCGGCGAAGGCTCCAGCTCGAACTGCGCGCCCTGATCGGGGCGCGTAGTTCCTGATGGCCCGCGCGCTCTTCGCCTGGGAGCTGGGCGGGGACCTGGGCCATGCACGGCGGACGCTGCACATGGCGCGCGAGCTTCGCGCGCTGGGCCATGAAACCGCATTCACCTTCCTCGACCTCGCGCCCCTCGGTGGCGAGGCTGCGGGCGAGGTGGAGTGGTTCCAGGCGCCGGTCCTGCAGGGGGTTGCCCAGCCTTCGGCCGCCCCCGTCAACGCCTCCGAGATACTCCTGAATCGCGGCTACGGTGACCCCGCGTCGGTCGTGGGAGCATTGCGTGGCTGGCTCTCGCTGTTCTCCCTTTATAAACCGGACCTGGTGGTCGCCGATTACGCCCCCGGTGCCTTGATGGGCGCTCGCGCCGCCGGCATTCGCAGCGTCGCCATCGGGACCGGGTTCTCGTCACCGCCGATACACGACCCGATGCCCGCGCTGCGCAGCTGGAACCCACCGGAAGAAGCGGCGCTGCGCGTCCCGGACTCGCGCGTGCTGTCCTCCGTGCGCGAGGCGTTCGAACGCCTTGATCTGCACAACCGCGCGCCCTCCACGGCGGGGGACATGTTTCGCGCTGGATCCACCCTGCTTTGCACTTGGCCCGAGATCGATCCCTTCGGGCCGCGCGATGAAGCCGAATACCTCGGCCCGCAGGATGATCCGCGCGCAGGCGCGCAAGCCGCATGGCGCACCGAGGAGCGCCCGCGCATCCTCGCCTACCTCAAGCCGCGTGATCCGCGCTTCCTCACGCTGGTGGAATCCATTCGCGCCATCGCGGGCGAGGCGATCATCGCGGCCCCCGGACTCTCCATCGATGACGCGGTCAAGCTGTCCTCGCCCACGCTGCGCATTCGCGGCGAGGCGCTCGCGTTACCCACCCTCCTTGCAACCACCGACCTCTGCGTCTGCCATTCGGGGCCAGGCATCGTCGGGCGCGCACTCGAAGCGGGCGTACCGCTGGCACTCGTTCCGCAGCAGCTCGAGCAGTCCCTGGTCGGACGGCGCGTCGTGAGTGCCGGCGCCGGAGTGATGATCGCGTTGAACGAGGGCGTGCAGGACTTCCGCGTGTGGATGCGCGACGCGCTCTCCCAGCCAGACCTGCGCGCGGCCGCCGCCGCTTCGCCGTTGCGCGGGCACAAGCCGGTCAGCGCGGCGCGACGCATCGCCCGCGAGCTCGAGGCCTGACATGGCGCGCATCGCGTTCGCGTGGGAGCTGGGAGGCGAATACGGGCACGTGATGTCGTGCGCAGGCCTGGCGCGAGGACTCGAGGCGCATGGCCACCACATCAGCTTCATGTTCCGCGAGCTGCGCCAGCTGCACGTGATCCCGGAGGCGAAGGACTACGACATCTTCCAGGCGCCGCGCTCGGTACGCGAAGGTGTCGATGCAAACCCACGTCCGGCGGGGTTCCCCGATATCATGCTCGGCTGCGGCTACGGCAGCGCGAACGAGCTCACCGGACTGCTCGGCGGATGGCGCTCGCTGCTGGCGCGGTGGAAGCCGGACATGGTGGTTGCGGACTTTGCACCCACCGCGATGCTCGCCGCGCGAACACTCGGCATTCCCTGCGTGACCTATGGCAACGGGTTCTTCATCCCGCCGAAGGTCTCGCCGCTTCCGGCCTTCCGCATCGACGATCCCGTTGATCCGCTGCATCTCGCGGTCGCGGACGCGAAGGTACTCGAGCACGTGAACATCGCATTGCGGCATTTCGGGGCGCCGCCGCTTTCCAAGCTGGCCGACCTGCTGGACGTGACGGAGGACTTCCTCTGCACCTTCCCCGAGCTCGACCACTACGAACGCGCATCATCGGGTTATTACGGCCCGCGCGTGCGCTTCGACCGCGGTGCCGACATCGAATGGCCGGCGGGCGGCGGCAAGCGCGTGTTCGTCTATGTGAAGAAGGAAATGGCCCAGCTGGAAACGCTGCTGGGCATCATCGCCGGCTCGCCACACCGCATCGTGACCTACATCCCGGATCTCGACGAAGCGCGCAAAGCGCGCCTCATCGGGCGCGGCCACGTCTATTCCGCGAAACCCCTCAGGCTCGACGCCTTCCTGCGCAACTGCGACATGCTGGTGACCCACGGCGGGGAAATCTCGACCGGCTGCCTGGCCCACGGCATACCCGCGCTGATGTTCCCCACGCACTTCGAGCAATACATCACCGCGCGCCGCATGCAGCAGTTGGGCGCCGGGTTCTGGTGTGCTCCGCACGCGACGGCGGCCGATGTCGACCGCGGCTGGCACGAGGTTCTCAACAACCCGATCTACCAGACGTCCGCACGCAATTTCGCCAACCGCTACAAGGCCTTTTCACCGGCCGAACAGCGCCGGCGCATCATCGCGCGCATCGAGGAACTGCTCTCGAAAGGCGGCGCTATACTCTCGCCCACAACAACCAGCCAGGGATGAAACATGAACCTCGTTGACCGCGTAAAGAAGATCCTGATCACGCCCAAGAGTGAATGGGCCGTGATCGACACCGAGTCGCAGACTGTCGCCAGCCTCTACACGCAGTACGTGATGATCCTGGCCGCGATTCCCGTGGTGGCGTCCTTCATCGGTTTCTCGGTGGTGGGATACACAGGCTTCGGCGTTGCCTACCGCGTGCCGATGGGCGCGGGCCTGGCGAGCATGGTGCTGGGCTACGTGTTGTCACTCGCGAGCGTGTACGTGATCGCGCTGGTGATCGACGCGCTCGCGCCCAACTTCGGCGGCGAGAAGAACTTCATCCAGTCGCTCAAGGTGGCCGCGTTTTTCCCGACGGCTTCGTGGATCTGCGGCATCTTCTCGATCCTGCCGGCGCTTGCCATCCTGGGCGTGATCGGCGGGCTCTACAGCCTCTACCTGCTGTACCTGGGCCTGGGCCCGCTGAAGAAGGTGCCCGAGGAAAAAACGATCGGCTACACCGTCGTGGTGGTGATCGTGGCAATTGTCCTGATGGTCGTGATCTCGACCGTCGCCGCATTGATCACGCCTTCCCCGATGCGGGGTTTCTAGGCGTCGCTGCCGGCCGCCGATGAAGTGAGGATTGCGGCCGGCTTCATCGAACCGCGCGCGTGCTTGCGCCTGCGCCCATAGGGTGAAATCCCGATGTGGCGCGGCGCGACCTCGAGGAACAGGGCCAATTGCTCGAGGCCCAGCCGGTAGGATTCGCGCTTGAAGTCGATCACGGCTTCCAGCGGCACCCAGTAGTCGTGCCAGCGCCATGCGTCGAATTCGGGATGCCCGCTCGCGCGCAGGCTGATGTCGCAATCGCGCCCGACCAGGCGCAGCAGGAACCAGATCTGTTTCTGGCCCTTGTAGGTCCCGCGCCACTCGCGCTTCACCCAGTGATTGGGCACGTTGTAGTGCAGCCAGTCACGCGTGCGTCCCAGGATGCGGACGTGGTGGGGCAGTAGCCCCGTTTCCTCGGTCAACTCCCGGAACATGGCCTGTTCGGGAGTCTCCCCCTGCTTGATGCCGCCCTGCGGGAACTGCCAGGCGTGCTCCTTGATTCGCTTGCCCCAGAACACCTGGTTCCGGACATTCACGAGCACGATGGCGACGTTCGGGCGGTATCCGTCCCGATCGATCATGGCGCCCACCATCAATCCGTTAAGTTGAGACCATTTTTCCACAGTTTGCGAGTACCCGCCAGCCACCGGGCGGCGTATTCGAGCGTGTAGAATAGTCGCTCGTTAACCTGATGATTTCACTTAAAAAAGACCCATGCGCGCCAGCCAGTACTACATCGGCACCCTGAAAGAGGCCCCCCAGGAGGCCGAACTCGCCAGCCACCGCCTGATGCTCCGGGCGGGTCTTATCCGCAAGCTTTCCAGCGGCCTTTACTCCTGGATGCCGCTCGGCCTGAAGGTCCTGCGCCGCGTGGAAGCTGTTGTGCGCGAGGAAATGAACCGCGCTGGCGCCCTCGAGATGCTGGCCCCGCCGATCCAACCTGCGGAGCTCTGGCAGGAGACCGGCCGCTGGGACCTGTACGGCCCGATGATGCTGCGCATCAAGGACCGCGCCGAGCGCGAGTTCTGTTATGCGCCCACGGCGGAGGAGGTGCTGTGCGACATCGTCCGCAAGGAGATCCAGAGCTACCGACAGCTGCCGGTGAATTTCTACCAGGTGCAGACCAAGTTCCGCGACGAGATCCGGCCACGTTTCGGCGTGATGCGCGCGCGCGAATTCACCATGAAGGACGCGTATTCGTTCGACACCAGCTTCGAGAACCTGCAGAAGAGCTACAAGCTCATGTACGACGCCTACACGCGCATCTTCACGCGCCTGGGCCTTGCATTCCGCGCCGTCGCTGCGGATTCCGGCGAAATCGGCGGCACGGGGTCGCATGAGTTCCAGGTGCTCGCGGGCTCGGGGGAAGACGCCATTGCATACGCGCCGGAGTCGGACTTCGCCGCCAACGTCGAACTCGCCGAGGCTGTCGCTCCGGCGGCGCCGCGCGCGGCTGCCGATGGCGCGATGGAAAAGATCGCTACGCCCGGCAAGCACACCTGCGAGGCCGTCGCGGAATTCCTCAAGCTGCCGATCGAGAAAACCATCAAGTCGCTCGTCGTCATGCACACGCCGCAAGGCGCGGCGCCGCAGATGGTCATGCTGCTGGTGCGTGGCGACCACATGCTGAACGAGATCAAGGTGACCAAGGTCGCCGGACTCAAGCCGTTCCGTTTCGCCACCGAGGCGGAAATTCGCGCCCGCCTCGAGGCCTCGCCCGGCTCGCTCGGCCCGGTGGGCCACGACGTGCGCATCGTCGTCGATCGTACCGTCGCCGCGATGAGCGACTTCTGCTGCGGCGCCAACGAGGAAGGCTTCCACCTCACCAACGTGAACTGGGGCCGCGACCTGCCGGAGCCGGAAACCGTCGCCGACATCCGCAACGTGATCGCCGGTGATCCCTCGCCCGACGGCAAGGGCAAGCTCGAGCTCGCGCGCGGCATCGAGGTGGGACACGTCTTCCAGCTGCGCACCACCTACAGCGCGAAGATGGGAGTCACCTACATCGACGAGAAGGGCGAGACCCGGCCGATGGAGATGGGCTGCTACGGCATCGGCGTCACGCGCGTGGTCGCCGCCGCCATCGAACAGAACCACGACGAGAAGGGGATCATCTGGCCCGAGCCGATGGCGCCGTTCACCGTCGCGATCATCCCGATGGGTTATGGCCGCAGCGAATCGGTCAAAGCCGCCGCGGACAAGCTTTACGCCGACCTCACCGCCGCGGGGATCGACGCCTTCATCGATGATCGCGACGAGCGTCCCGGCGTGTTGCTCGCCGACCAGGAACTCATCGGCATCCCGCACCGCTTCGTCGTCGGCGAACGCGGCCTCAAGGAAGGCATGCTCGAGTACCAGCATCGCCGCGAAACCGCGGCCACCAAGGTCGCGATCGCGGACAGCGTGGCGTTCCTGCGCTCAAAACTGGGTACGGGGAATGCGGCGCCCTGAGCTGCGACTGCTGGTGGCGACACTGGCTTGCGCGCCGCTGCTGGCGATCGCGGGCGCGCAGCAGTACGAGGTGCTTTCGGCCTCCGTGCGCGCGACGTTGGCACGCGCGGTGAACGACGGCGGCACCGTCGATATCAAGGACATGGACACGCGCGCCTGGGTGCGCGGGATGACGCGCCGCGTGATCGGCAAGTTTCCCGACGAGGACGCGGCGCGGCAATTCCTGGCGCTGGTGCGCTACGAATCGATGCGCGCGGGACTCGACCCGCACCTGGTGCTGGCGGTGATCGACATCGAGAGCAAGTTCCGCAAGTACGCGGTTTCGAAATCAGGCGCGCGCGGATTGATGCAGGTGATGCCCTTCTGGGTGAAGGAGCTGGGCGAGCCGGGGGCGAGACAGAACCTGTTCCAGGAGCGCGTGAACCTGCGTTATGGCTGCACTATCTTCCGGCACTACCTGGACCGCGAGCGCGGCAACACCGCCAACGCGCTGGGCCGCTACAACGGCAGCCTGGGCCAACCGGAATACCCCAACCTCGTGCTGCGCGCCTACCGGGAAAGGTGGGCGCTGACGGCCCAGGCCTTGGCGCCCGGCTTCGAAGCGGTCGCCTCTTCCAGCGATTTCTTCGTGACCCTGCCCGGGCGATCGTAGGTCACCTTGCCGGCAGGATCGAAGATGCGCGTGGTTGGGAGCGCGCGCGGATCGCCGAGTTGCTTCTCCACGGAATCGTCCGAAAGAACCAATGCGTATTCGTGGCCGACCTTCTTCGCGAACTGCTTCACCTTCACCGCATTCTCCGCATCCACCGCGATGCCGATAACGATCACGCGTGGATTGTCCTTCTGGAACGCGGCGATTTCTGGTATCTCCTGGATGCAGGGCACGCACCAGGTGGCCCAGAAATTGAGCACTACCCAATGTCCCTGATAATCGGCGAGGCGATGCCTCTTGCCCTGGGTGTCGGTGATGTCGAACGCTGACGCGTAGAGTGGAAAAGTGGCGCAGAACGTCACCGCGAGAATTCGTGACAGTCGCAATAACAGGTTTGTTTTCAAAAGCAAAATCCTCATTTATGCTCCGTTAGAGCTTACTCGAAAAGTCACTTCATGCCGCTGGCCCTGAGCTTTCCCGCCGTTCGCGTAGCGCCTCCGAAGGACCTGGAGATCCGTCCCAAGCACGTGAAGACATGGATCGAATCGCTGCCGATGGCGCAGAGCCTGGATGCCGCCCGCAAGTTGTCTTCGCATCTCGCCAGCCTCAACCGCGCCAGGCTCGAAACCGATATTCGCCTGCAGCTGCTCGAGGTCTATTTGCCCCCCTCGGCCGTCGCCCTCGAAGAGCTCGAGGCGGTCTATTCAAAGGGCCCGCTGCCGCTCAACGCCCGTGGGCGCGAAGCGCTGGGCCTGGCGCGCGACCTCGCCGCCGAACTCGCCACCGGCTACAAGATCGCCATCGTCGAAAAAGACAGCAAGTTGATCGCGTTCGGCGCCAGGAAGCAGCTGCCGCTGCTGATCGCGCGCGCCATGGAGTACCTGCTGGTGGGCCTTTGCGCGAGCTATAAATCCTATACGCCGGTGCCCCCGGGCATCTGGCGCGAGCTGCATGAGCTCTACCTGCATGCGGAGCGTGAAGGCGTCGCCAGGGAAGTGTTCGACAACGACTCCAAGCTCGCCGTGTTCGACCTCTATACCGAGGCGCTGCTGCTGGCGCTCACCGATCCCTATCGCCTGGTCCCGGGAGAAGCCGACAAGATCCGCGCACAGGCGCGCAACTATCGCGGCTCGGTCACGCTCGGCAAGGACCGTCCCGCCACCCGCTCGGGGGCGCATTTCCTCGTGCCCTGCGACGGCGACCGCCCGCCCAAGCCGCTGCCCCAGATCAATGACGACGTCGGTGGCCCCAACTGGCGCCTGCTCGATGCCAATCCCGTGGTCGACAAGCTGCGCGCCAAGAAGCAGGCGGCCGAGACCGGCAACGTCTCCGCCACCATGAGCAAGTCCATGGGCCCCGATGGCCTCGCTTTCCTGGCGCGCCTCATCACCCTCTGGGGCGATCCGCCCAAGCGCATGCAGCAGCGCGATGCCTCCCAATCCACGGTTGCCATCTGCGTCGGGCTCAAGGCCATCGGGCATTTCGTGGCCCACGAACCGCGCATGGAGCCCGCCGCGGAAGCCGAGGCGTTGCGCCGCGGCATCACCATGCCGCTCACCGCTCTGCCGACGGATGATGCGTCGCAGGCCATCCCGGTGTTCGAATGGGACACGGTCAACCAGAGCATGGGCGGCCTCAAGGTGCGCCGCATCGAGGCGGTACCGCAACCGATCGCCGTCGGCGAACTCGTGGGCGTGAAGTTGATGGAACGCCCTTACTGGACCATCGGGGTGGTGCGCTGGCTCACGGTGTTCGACGAAGGCGGCATGGAGTTCGGCATCCAGTTCCTCGGCATCATGGCGCGGCCGGTGTGGGTACAGCCGACAATCGCCTCGGCGCCACAAGCCAAGCTGGGCCTGCGGCTCGCCACCGATGAAGGCTTCGAGGCCGACGCGTTGCTGACGCCGCCGAATACCTATTCAGACCTGCGCGAATACGAGCTGAACGACGCTGGCGAGGTGGCGTGCGTGCGCGCCGACGGCCTCATCGAGAAGACCGGCCGCTTCGAGTTTTTCCACGTCTCTCCTTCCTGACGCGCTCGGGCCATTCGCCCAGGGCCGCGGCGAACTCGGCCCCGAAGAGCACGATCAGCCAGGACAGGTAGATCCACAGCAGGAAAAACGGCAGCGCGGCAAAGGCGCCGTAGGCCACGCTGTAACCCGGCGCGTGCGCCACGTAGAACGCAAAGCCTTCCTTCGCGACTTCGAACAAAATCCCCGCGACCAATCCGCCGGCGAGTGCGTGCCATCCCGAAACACTGCGGTGCGGGACCAGCCGGTAGATCAGGAAAAACGCCATGGTGCTGACAGCCGTTGGCAGCGCCTGCAGCAGGAACGAATACGCGGGCGCCGGCACGTTCGACAGGCGCGCCGGCAACGACAACAGGTAGGTGGTGATGGAAACGCTCACGCCGATCAGCACCGGGCCCGTCACCAGCAGCAGCACGTAGGCCGCGAACGACAGCAGGAAGGGGCGCTTCTCGTCGCTGCCCCAGATCGCATTGATCGAGCGGTCGATGGTCAGCATCAGCGACACCGCCGTGCCGAAAAGGAAAACAACGCCGAGGGTCGTGAGGCGGCCCGCGTTGGCGGCGAACTCCGGGAGGTAAACGGTGATGATCTTGCTGGCGATGTCCGGGACCAGGTTCAACAGCAGGTAAACCTTGATCTGCGCCATCACGTCTTCGAAGAACGGGGCGCGTGAAAGCACCGCGACCGCAATCGCGAACACCGGCACGAGTGCCAGCAGCGTGGTGAAAGCGAGGCTGCCGGCGATCTGCGGGCAGCGGTCCTCGCTCCATCGCCGCACGACGAAGCGGAGGAACCGGAAGGTGGTCAGCGCGTAGGTGACAGGCTTGAAGCGCACGGCGGCTATCATAGAGCACATGGCCGACATCCTCGTTCTCTACTACAGCGCCACGGGTTCGGTGCGCACCCTCGCGCAGGCGCTGGCACGCGGCATCGACAGCGTGGACGGCATGCACGCGCGAGTGCGAACCGTCCCGAAGGTGGCCCCGGTGGTCGACAAGCCGGCGCCCGCGGTCCCCAGCGAAGGCGCGCCGTACGTCGAGGCCCGAGACCTGGAGGAGTGCATCGGGCTCGCACTCGGCTCACCCACGCGCTTCGGCAACATGGCGGCTCCCCTGAAGTACTTCATCGACGGGCTGGGCGGCGAGTGGAGCCGCGGCACCCTCGCCGGCAAGCCCGCGGCGGTTTTCTCCTCCACAGCGTCGATGCATGGCGGCCAGGAATCGACGCTGCTCTCGATGATGCTGCCGCTGCTCCATCACGGCATGGTGATCGTCGGCATTCCGTATACCGAGCCGGAGCTCAACTCGACGCGCTCCGGCGGCACGCCTTACGGGGCGACCCACGTGTCGGGCGCTGCCAACGACCGGCCGGTGGGCGACGAGGAATCGCGGCTGGCATATTCGCTCGGCAAGCGTCTCGCGACGGTGGCCAAGCGGCTCGCATGAGCTCGCGCAATGCCCTGCGGGCGGCGAGCGCCTGCCTGATCGCGCTGATCCTGCTGCTGGTCGCCTGGGAGGGATTCCTCGCGCCGCTACGGCCCGGGGGATCGTGGCTGGTGCTCAAGGTGCTGCCGCTGCTGCTGCCGCTCTTCGGCGTGCTGCGGGGCAAGCGCTATACGTACCAGTGGAGCACGCTGCTGATCTGGCTCTACGCCGCGGAAGGAGCGATGCGCGCCTATACCGACATCGGCCTGTCGGCGCGCCTCGCGTTCCTCGAAGCCGTGCTCGCGATCGCCTACTTCAGCGCGGCAGTGGCATTTCTTCGGGCTCGGAGTGTGGCCTAGCGAATTCCCCCTGCAGGAATACCGCGGCCAGGAACACCTCGCGCAGGAACACCAGCAAAGACGCCGTCAGCGCGAACACTGCGGCGATGAAAAGCGCGGCGACCGACTGCGACAGGTCGAACGAGATATAGGCGCCGAGGAACGCGGTGCCGATCAGCAGGCAGATCAGCAGCGCCGACATCACCGAGAAGCTGATCGACCACAGCACCAGTCGGATGCGCCGGGCGAGCAGCTCGAGCTCCACCACGAAATCCACGCGCGCCTTGCCTTCGGAGCTCGGCAGCAGCTCCGCCACGTAGCGCCGGCGGTCGATGGCCCGCGCGAGGCGCCCGAGCAACGCGTTGATCAGCGAGGCGATCGCCGTGAGCATGAACACCGGCGCGATCGCCAGCTGGATCACGCGGGTGATGTCGAAGACGTGTGCGTCGTACGACGGCATGTCAGCCTCCCGAAGGCTTGATGCGGCTCTTGAGGAACGCGATGGCGACCGGCAAGGTCGTCACGACGATGATCCCGACGATGATCGCCGTGAGGTTGCCACGAATCCACGGGATGTTGCCGAAGAAATAGCCCAGGTACAACAGCGAGGCGATCCAGAGCACGCCGCCCGCGACGTTGTACGCGGTGTAGCGCCGCGCCGGCATGCCGCCCATGCCGGCGACAAACGGGATATAGGTGCGCACGATCGGCAGGAATCGCGACAGCACCACCGCCTTGCCGCCATGCTGCTCGTAGAAGGCGTTGGCGCGCTCGAGGTGCGCGGGGTTGAGCCAGCGCGATCCCTGGTCGGTGAAGTAGCGTTTGCCCAACCAGCGGCCGATGGCGTAGTTGGTGCTGTTGCCGGCGACGGCCGCGATGATCAGCAGGACCACCATGGCGTGCACGTTGAGCGAACCCGTGGCTGCGATGGCGCCGGCCACGAACAGCAGCGAATCACCGGGAAGGAAAGGGGTAACCACGAACCCCGTCTCCGAGAAGATGATCGCGAACAGGATCGCGTACACCCAGAGGCCGTACTCCTGGACCATGCGCACCAGGTGCGCATCGAAATGCAGCACCAGGTCGATCAGGTCCGCGACCATCAGGGAACGACTTGCTCGGTCGCTTTCTTCTCGGTCTTGACGAAGTCCTCGCGCGAAGCGCCGAGATATTTCGCGAGCGGGGCAGCCACCAGCACCGACGAATAGATGCCGAAGCAGATGCCGATGGTGAGCGCGAGCGCGAAGTTGTGCAGGCTCGGGCCGCCGAAGAAGAAGATCGACAGCACCATCATCTGCGTCGAGCCGTGCGTGATGATGGTGCGCGAAATGGTGCCGGTGATCGAGGCGTCCATCACCTCGTCGACGCTGGCGCGGCGCATCTTGCGGAAGTTCTCGCGCACCCGGTCGAAGACCACCACGGATTCGTTCACCGAATAACCCAGGATCGCGAGGATGGCCGCCAGCACCGGCAGCGAGAATTCCCACTGGAAGAGCGCGAAGAAGCCCAGGATGATCACGACGTCGTGCAGGTTGGCGATGATGGTCGAGACCGCGAAGCGCCACTCGAAGCGGAACGCCAGGTAGATCATGATCCCCAGGCAGACGAACAGCAGGGCGAGCGCGCCGTCGGTGGCGAGCTCCTTGCCGACCTGGCTGCCGACGAACTCCACGCGTTTCAGTTCCGCGGAGGCATCCTGCGCCTTGAGCGCCGTGGTGACGGCGTCGGCCTGCTTCTGCATCTGCACGTTCTGGCTGCTGCCCTCGACGACCTTGAGCGGCAGGCGGATCAGCACGTCTTTCGAGGAGCCGAAGTTCTGCACCGAGATGTCGGTCAAGCCGATGCCGTTGAGCGCGGCGCGGATCTTTTCCGGCTCCGCGGCGTGGGAATAGCTGACCTCCATCACCGTGCCGCCGGTGAATTCGATCGAGAAGTGCAGCCCTCGCGTGGCCAGCAGCACCACCGCTACCACGAAGGTCAACAACGAGATGATGTTGAAGACCTTCGCATGGCGCATGAAGGGGATGGTGCGCCGGATCTTGAAGAATTCCATGGTCTAGATCTTTCTATTGGTCCCCGCCAGAGCCTGCCCTCGAGGGCATTGATCGGGGGCGGGGATGGCCATGTGCTACACGGCCACTTTCTTGGTGCTGGCGCTGTCCTTGGCGCTCCAGCTGGTGTTGCCGATCGAGAGCCTGGCCACCTTCTTGCGCCCGCCGTAGATAAGGTTCACCAGGCCGCGCGAGACCACCACGGCGCTGAAGATCGAGGTGAGGATGCCCAGGCAGTGCACGACCGCGAAGCCACGGACCGGGCCCGAGCCGAACGCGAGCAGCATGAGGCCGACGATGAGGGTCGTCACGTTGGAGTCCAGGATGGTGCCGAACGCGCGATCGTAGCCTGCCTGGATCGCCATCTGCGGCGACATGCCGCTGCGCAGTTCCTCGCGCACGCGCTCGTTGATCAGCACGTTGGCGTCGATCGCCATGCCCAGCGTGAGGGCGACGGCCGCGATGCCGGGCAGCGTGAGCGTGGCCTGCATCATCGACAGCAGCGCCACCAGGAACACGAGGTTGGAGGCCAGCGCCATCACCGAAACCACGCCGAAGAGCGCGTAGTAGACGATCATGAACGCCGCGATCGCCGCGAAGCCCCACAACACCGCGTGGTAGCCCTTCTCGATGTTTTCCTTGCCCAGGCTGGGGCCGATGGTGCGCTCCTCGATGATGTCCATCGGGGCGGCCAGGGCGCCGGCGCGCAGCAGCAGCGCGAGGTTCTTCGCGTCCTGCGCGCTGCCCATGCCGGAAATCTGGAAACGGTTGCCGAATTCCTCGTTGATGACCGGCCAGGTGAGTACCGTGGTGCCGGTCTTCTCGACCAGCATCATCGCCATGCGTTTCTTCACGTTCTCGCGCGTGACCTGGCGGATGATGCGACCGCCGGTTTCGTCGAGCACCATCTGCACCACGGCGCCGCCGCCCCGCTCCGGAGAATCGAAGCCGGGCTGCGAATCCTTGATGCGGTCGCCGGTGATCAGCACGTTTTTCTTCACCAGCACCGGGCGGCCGTCGGCGTCGAGGAACTTGTCGGTACCAAACGGCGCGGGCTGGTCCTTGTATTGGCTGAAGGCGTCCTGGCCCGGGCCCGCGGCCTGCTCTTCGGCCACCAGGCGAACCTCGAGGGTTGCCGTGCGCCCGAGGATGTCCTTGGCGCGGCCGGGATCCTGCACGCCGGCCAGCTGCACCACGATGCGATCGCCGCCCTGCTGCTGCACGATCGGCTCGGCCACGCCGAGTTCGTTCACGCGATTGCGCAGCGTCTGGATGTTCTGCTGCAGTGCCAGGTCCTGCTCGCGCTTGACCACTTCCGGCTTGACGGTGGCCACCAGCGCCAGGTCGCCGCCGGCTTCCTGCTCGCGAATCGAGAGGTCGCTCATCTGGTCGCCCAGCAGCTTGGAGGCGGCGGCACGCTGCTCCGGCTCGCGGAAGCGGATGGTGATGCGGTCACCCTCGCGGCCGATGCCGGAGTAATAGACCTTCTTGTCGCGCAGCAGCGCGCGCGCGTCGCCAAGGTAGCGCTCCACCGACTTGGTGGCCGCGGCCTTCATGTCGACCTGCAGGAGGAAGTGCACGCCGCCGCGAAGGTCGAGGCCCAGGTACATCGGCTTGGCGCCGAGGGCCTGCAGGAAATGCGGGGAATTGGGAACCAGGTTGAGCGCAACCACGAAGCCCGGGCCTACCTTCGACTGGATGGTCTCGCGCGCCTTGAGCTGGACGTCCGTATCGGAGAAGCGGTAGCGCAGCGTGCCTTCCACCATTTCCGCCTCGACCACCGGGACCTTGGCGGCGGCCAGCGCTTCATCGAGCGACTGGCGCAGCGTCGCGTCCACGGTGACGTTCGAGCGCAGCGACGAGACCTGCACCGCCGGCACTTCGCCGAACATGTTGGGAGACGCGTAGAGCACTCCCACCACCAGCGCGATCGCGATGATCGCGTATTTCCACCACGGATACTTGTTCATGGGACCGCCTTACTGGACGTCTTTGATCGTGCCCTTGGGAAGCAGCGTGGTCACCGCCTGCTTCTGCACCTGGATCGTGGTGTTGGGGGCAATCTCGAGGCTCAGGTAGTTATCGTTGATCTTTGCGACCTTGCCGAGGATGCCCACGGCGATGACCTCGTCGCCCTTGGCGAGCGCCTCGAGCATGGTCTTGTGTTCCTTGGCCTTCTTCATCTGCGGACGGATCATGAGGAAATACAGGATCACGAACATCAGGATGATGGGCAGCATGCCCATCAACGTGTCGCCCCCGAGGGGCGCGGGCCCGGCGGCCTGAGCGTATGCGGTGCCAATCATGGGACTCAACTCCGGAACGGAAATGTTTGAATTGAAAGGCGTTTGTACGCCCTAACGAGCCTGCGATTCTAACATGCGGGAGGCCCGGAATCCCATTGCGAAATGGGCCAGGGAACCGGCCTCGATGGCGCCGCGCAACCCCGCCATCAGCTCCTGGTAGTAGTGCAGGTTGTGGATCGTGTTGAGCCGGGCGCCGAGGATTTCGTTGGCCCGATGGAGATGGTGCAGGTAGGCCCGGGAAAAGTTACGGCAGGCGTAACAGGCGCACTGCGGGTCCAGCGGGCCGGTGTCGGCGCGATGGCGCGCGTTCTTGATCTTCACGTCGCCGTTGCGCGTGAAGAGCCAGCCGTTGCGCGCGTTGCGAGTGGGCATCACGCAGTCGAACATGTCGATGCCCTGTTCGACCGCGCCCACCAGGTCCTCGGGCGTGCCCACCCCCATGAGGTATCGCGGCCGGTCCGTCGGCAGCCTGGGTGCCGTGTGGGCCACGATGCGCGTCATGTCTTCCTTGGGCTCGCCCACGGAAACTCCGCCGATCGCGTAGCCATCGAAGCCGATGTCAGCAAGACCCGCGAGTGATTCATCACGCAGGTCCTCGTGCATGCCGCCCTGCACGATGCCGAAGAGCGCATTGCTGTTGCCGGCGTGCGCGTCCTTCGAACGCTTCGCCCAGCGAAGCGACAGCCGCATCGATTCCGCCGCCTGGTCAATGGTGGCGGGATAACCGGTGCATTCGTCGAACACCATCACGATGTCGGAGTTCAACACCCGCTGGATGTTCATCGACTCTTCCGGCGTGAGGAAAAGCTTGTCGCCATTGATGGGCGACTGGAAGGTCACGCCCTCCTCGCTCAGCTTGCGCATGGCGCCGAGACTGAAGACCTGGAAGCCGCCCGAATCCGTGAGGATGGGACCGTCCCAGCTCATGAAGCGATGCAGGCCACCGTGCGCGCGGATCACGTCCAGGCCCGGTCGCAGCCACAGATGGAATGTGTTGCCGAGCACGATGTGCGCGCCGATCTCCTTCAGCTCCGCGGGGCTCATCGCCTTCACCGTGCCGTAGGTGCCCACCGGCATGAATGCCGGCGTCTCGACCTTGCCATGGGTCAGCGTCAACGTTCCGCGCCGCGCCGCGCCGTCCGTCTTGTGTAGTTGGAAATGCATAGTTGTCTCCTCGGCGCAGGCCGGGGCCCAATTTCATTTCCAGTGCGGCGGGAATGTCTTGTCGAAGAACGGCAGCACCTCGATGCGCTCGCCCCATGCCTTGAGCGACGGCGGGACCACGTCGGTGAGCTTCGTCTCCGGCTTGCGGAAGGCGATGCGCTTCACATAGCCGTACCAGGGATATAGCACCAGGTCCGCGGCGCTGATCTCGTCGCCGGCGAGGAACTTGCCATGCAACTGGCTCGAGAGGAACTCGAGCTCCTCGCCCACTCGTGCCTTCGCTTCTTCCACCTTCGCCATGTCGGGCTCCGCGCCTTCCTTGCCGAACAACTCGGTGGTGATCGGGTCGATGCCTTCGAGGTCGAGGTACTGCTCGATCTCGCGGATGAGGCGGCGCACGCGCGTGCGCGACTTGACCTCACCGGGAAAGAGCTTCGGGCCGCTGGTGAATTTCTCGTCCAGATACTCCAGGACCACGGTCGATTCCCAGACGGCATAGCCGTCGTCGACGATTGTCGGCACCTGGTGGCGCGGGTTGATCGCGACGAACTCGGGCTTGCGGGTGTCACCGGCGGCGAACGAGAGCACATGCAGGTTGTACGGAATTGCCTTGAGCTCGAGCGCCAGCCACACGCGCCACCCGTAGGGCGAGCCTTGCCCGGTGTAGAAATCCAGTGCCATGTACTTCTCCTAGGTTTGCAGCGTGAAGCCGTCGAGTGGTATCGCGGCGGCGTGTCCGGCGGCAAGGTCCGCCACGACCCGGCCGGTCGCCAGCGCGAGTGTAAAGCCCAAAGCCCCGTGGCCGACGTCGAGCCACAGGTTGGAATAGGGCGTCGCGCCGATGACTGGCGTGCCACGTGGCGTGGCGGGCCGCATTCCGCACCACGGCTTGAGCGTGCTGAAGTCGCTGGCGCGCGGAAAGGTGTTGCGTACCTCCTGCACCAGCTGGTCGACGCGTTCGACATCGATCACGGCGCGGCGCCCCGACACGTCCGCCATGCCCGCCACGCGCAGCTCGCCGCCAAGGCGCGCGTAAACCACCTTGCGCTTGAAGTCGGTCACGCTGATGCGTGGCGCCGCGCCCTCATTGGTGATCGGCAGCGAAAGGCTGTAGCCCTTGAGCGGATACACGGGAATGCGGATGTCGAGCGGTTTCGTGAGCCACGGCGCGTTGTTGCCCAGCGCCAGCACATACGCGTCGGCCTCCATCACGCCGGCGCTTGTCTCCACGCCCATGAGCTTGCCGCGCGAGGGCAACAGGCGCTCGACCTCAACGCCGAAGCGGATGGTGGCGGGATTGGGTCCCACGGTCATGAGGCGCGCGAGCTCGTTGCAGAACTTGAACGTATCGCCCACGTCTTCGCTGGGCGTGTAGATGGCGCCCGCGATACGCGGCGACATGTCCAACAGCGCTGGCTCGATCTCGACACACGCGTTCGCATCGAGCGCCTGTTGCTCGGCGCCCAGCGCGC
Source organism: Usitatibacter sp. (assembly GCA_039915735.1). Classification (GTDB taxonomy): domain Bacteria; phylum Pseudomonadota; class Gammaproteobacteria; order Burkholderiales; family Usitatibacteraceae; genus Usitatibacter. The sequence continues at coordinate 19,246 of JBDSMR010000049.1, forward strand.
GCTGGTACTCCATCAGGCGCACGGCGGAGTCGAACGAATGGCGCTGCGTGTGCACCACCAGCTTGCCGTTCTGCACGTAGTCGAAGTCGATCGATTGCGTGCGCACCAGCTCGTGCATCAGGTCGCGGCTGTAGAAAGCCAGGCGCAGCAGGCGCTGCGTGCTTTCGTCCGCTGTGCGCTGATTGCAGGCGGCGAGGAACTCGAGGCACCAGCGCCACTGGTCCGGATCAATGGCGGGTTTGAAGCGCAGCGGCGAATCGCGGCGCAGCAGCCACGGCGGGATCTTCGGGATCACCGACGGGCTCGCGAGCGGCGCGACGTAGCTATAGGAAAGCTGGCCGCCGTTGGCGAAGCTGGTCTCCAGGCCCACGCCCGGGTTGCGCTCGACGATCGTGACCTCGTGCCCGTCGCGCCAGAGATACCAGGCGCAGGACAGGCCGACCACGCCGGCTCCGAGGACGATGACTTTCATGGAGGCCGCGAGTTTAGCTTGCTTTTCCCGGCTCGCGCCGAGCGACTTTTGGAACGCACTTCAGGGAACGCCTCCGGCGCGAGCCGTGGAAAGCAAAAAAAAGCCGCCCGGAGGGCGGCCCTTCTTCTGCTGCAACAGCGGCTCTAGAGCAAAGGCACGATCAGCAGCGCCACGATGTTGATGATCTTGATCAGCGGGTTCACCGCCGGGCCCGCGGTGTCCTTGTAGGGATCGCCCACCGTGTCGCCCGTCACCGCAGCCTTGTGGGCATCGCTACCCTTGCCGCCGTGGTGTCCGTCCTCGATGTATTTCTTGGCGTTGTCCCACGCGCCACCGCCCGTGCACATCGAGATGGCCACGAAGAGGCCAGTCACGATGGTTCCCATCAGCATGCCGCCCAGGGCCTGCACGCCGGCGTCGCGACCCATCAGCTGGCCAACAACCAGCGCCACCGCGATCGGCGAAAGCACCGGCAGCAGCGACGGGATCATCATTTCCTTGATGGCGCCCTTGGTGAGCAGGTCGACCGCGCGCGAGTAGTCCGGCTTGCCGCTGCCGTCCATGATTCCCTTGATCTCGCGGAATTGGCGGCGCACTTCCTCTACCACCGAGCCCGCGCAGCGGCCGACGGCTTCCATCGCCATGGCGCCGAAGAGGTAGGGGATCAGGCCACCAATGAAGAGGCCGATGATGACCGCCGGGTTGGAGAGATCGAACGTGATGTGGCGGCCGGCTTCCTCGAGCTTGTGGGTGTAGTCGGCGAAGAGCACCAGCGCGGCGAGGCCGGCGGAGCCGATCGCGTAGCCCTTGGTGACCGCCTTGGTGGTGTTGCCCACGGCGTCGAGCGGATCGGTCACGTTGCGGACTTCCTTCGGCAGTTCAGCCATCTCGGCGATGCCACCGGCGTTGTCGGTGATCGGGCCGTAGGCGTCGAGCGCCACGACGATACCCGCCATCGACAGCATCGAGGTCGCCGCGATCGCGATGCCGAACAGGCCCGCGAGCGAATACGCCGCGTAGATCGCGAGGCAGACGGAGAGCACCGGCCAGGCGGTGGAGCGCATCGAGACACCGATGCCCGCGATGATGTTGGTCGCGTGGCCCTTGGTCGACGCTTCCGCCACGTGTTTCACCGGGGCGAAGTCGGTGCCGGTGTAGTACTCGGTGATCCAGACCATGAGGCCGGTAAGCACCAGGCCCACGACACAGCAGCCCCACAGCCTCATGACGTACTGCGGATCCGGACTCGCGTCCTTCATCATCGTGTTGGTGACGAAGTAGAACGCGATAAGCGAGAGGATGCCGGCGACCGCGAGGCCGCGATAAAGCGCGTTCATGATCTTGCCGCCCTGCGCGGTCTTCACGAAGAAGCAGCCGATGATCGAGGCGATGATCGACACGGCGCCCAGCACCAGCGGATAGGTGACCGCGTTGCCGACGATGGTCGGGCTCGGCATCAGCAGCGCCGCCAGCACCATGGTGGCGATGATGGTCACCGCGTAGGTCTCGAACAGGTCCGCGGCCATGCCGGCGCAGTCGCCGACGTTGTCGCCCACGTTATCCGCGATCACCGCCGGGTTGCGCGGGTCGTCCTCGGGAATGCCGGCTTCCACCTTGCCGACCAGGTCCGCTCCGACATCAGCACCCTTGGTGAAGATGCCGCCGCCGAGGCGCGCGAAGATCGAGATCAGCGAGGAGCCGAATGCGAGGCCGATGAGCGGCTTCACGATGTCGCCCATCCGGGTGCCATGCGCGGCCGAGCCGTTGAGGTACATGAAGAAGCCTGCGACCGAGATGATGCCCAGGCCAACCACCAGCAGGCCCGTGATCGCGCCGCCCTTGAAGGCGATGTCGAGCGCCGGGCCGATGCCGCGCCGCGCGGCTTCCGCCGTGCGCACGTTGGCGCGCACCGACACGTTCATGCCGATGTAGCCCGCAGCCCCCGAGGCGATCGCCCCGATCGCGAAGCCGATCGCCGTGACCCAGCCGAGCACGAAGCCGAGGATCACGAAGATCACGACGCCGACGACGCCGATGGTCGTGTACTGGCGGTTGAGGTACGCCTTGGCGCCCGTCTGGATGGCCGCCGCGATTTCGCGCATGCGGTCGTTGCCGTCGGGCTGCTTGAGGATCCACATGGCGGTGAATCCGCCATACGCGAGGGCGATGACCCCGCACACGAGCGCCAACATGATTGCATTGTTCAACATGGAACTTCTCCCATTTGTTTTGTGAAAGCAGTAAGGCGTGAGGCCAAGAAATATCTACAGCGTGAAATCGGTGCGCGTCTTCTTCCTCACGGCGACGTTCTTCAGCCGCACGTAGCGTGGAAGCCCGTTCTCGAACCTTGGGAACGCCTCGCCCGCGATCAGCGGGGCGAGGTAGTTGCGGCATTTGGTGGTGATGTGGAAGCCGTCGGCGGTGATGAAGTCGCGCGGCATCTTCTTCTCGATGTTGGCGATGTCCGTGAGGCTGGCGACACCGATCTTCCAGCGGTACGGCTTGCTCGAGGTGCGCACGATCGTCGGCATCACCGCGTTCATGCCCTTCAATGCGTACTCCACCGCGGCCTTGCCGACGGCATAGGACTGCTCGAGGTCGGTCTTCGAGGCGATGTGGCGCGCCGCGCGCTGCAGGTAGTCGGCCACCGCCCAGTGATGCTTTAGGCCCAACTTGCCGCGCACCAGCTCCGCGATGCGCGGGGCAACTCCGCCCAGTTGCGAATGGCCGAACGCATCCTTGAGGCCGGACTCGGCCAGGAACCTGCCGTCCTTGTCGTGCAGCCCTTCGGAGACGCCGACCGCGCAGTAGCCGTACTTCTCGACGTTGAGCTTGACCGCCGCGAGGAATGCCTCTTCCTCGAACGCAATCTCGGGGAACAGCAGGATGTGCGGCGCGGTGCCGGCCTTCGATTGCGCGAGTCCCATGGCAGCGGTAATCCAGCCCGCGTGGCGGCCCATCACTTCCATGATGAAGACCTTGGTCGAGGTCTTGCACATCGACTCCACGTCGAAGCCCGCCTCCAGCATGCTGGTGGCGACGTATTTGGCCACGGAGCCGAAGCCCGGGCAGCAGTCGGTGACAGGCAGGTCGTTGTCGACCGTCTTGGGCACGTGCACCGCGGTAAGCGGGTAGCCCAGCGTCTCGGCGATCTGCGAGACCTTGAGGCAGGTGTCGGCCGAATCGTTGCCGCCGTTGAGGAAGAAGTAGCCGATGTCGTGCGCCTTGAAGACTTCCACCAGCCGCTCGTACTCGCGGCGGTTCTTCTCGATGGACTTCAGCTTGTAGCGCGCGGAGCCGAAGGCGCCCCCGGGCGTCTCGCGCAACTGGCGGATGGCCGCGACCGATTCCCTGCTGGTGTCGATGAGGTCTTCGGTGAGCGCGCCGATGATGCCGTTGCGACCTGCGTAGACCCGGCCGATGTGTTTCCGATGCCGGCGCGCGGTCTCGATCACACCGGCGGCGCTGGCGTTGATCACGGCGGTGACGCCGCCCGACTGTGCGTAGAAAGCGTTTCGCGCCATGGGGTCAGCCCAATGCCGCGAAGATGCGGTCGCGAACGTCCTCGACCCCGCCGAGCCCGTCGATGCGGTGGTACTTCGGCGCGTCGACCTCGCCCGAATTCGCCAACTTCGAGTAATACTCGACCAGCGGCTCCGTCTGGCGGTGGTAGATCTTCAGGCGGTTCTTCACCGTCGCTTCCTCGTCGTCCTTGCGAAGCACCAGCGACTCGCCCGTCAGGTCGTCGAGCAGGTCCTTCTTCGGCGGGTTGAACTTGAGGTGATAGGTGCGCCCCGAGGGCAGGTGGACGCGGCGGCCCGACATGCGCTCGATGATGGTGGCGTCGCCCACGGCGATCTCGACCACGTGCTCGACCGGCACCCTGGCGGCCCTCATCGCGTTGGCCTGCGGAATGGTCCGGGGGAAGCCGTCGAAGAGGAATCCCCGCGCGCAATCCGGCGCCATTATTCTCTCCTTCACGAGCTCGATGATGATGTCGTCGGAGACCAGGTCGCCGCGGTCCATCACCTGCTTGGCCATGAGGCCCTGCGTCGTGCCGGCCTTGGCCGCCGCGCGCAGCATGTCACCGGTGGAAATCTGCGGAATGCGGTAACGCTGCGTGATGAACGCAGCCTGGGTACCCTTCCCTGCGCCAGGTCCGCCCATCAGAATCAGCCGCATCCCACCCCTCCGAGGGTCGATTTTAGTTAACCGCGAATTATAGCGGACCGGGCTGGGAAACCCTCTTTTCCGGATCCGGATGGAGTGTTGCCTTTGCTATTGTTTGCCGCGAATGCGCGCGGCAACGAAGCTCAGGAGCCCAGCACTGCCCGGACGCGATCGAGATCGGCCTGGGTGTCCACCCCGGCCTCCATCGGGCCGTCCCAGAACGCAACCGCGATGCGATGGCCGTGCCCGAGCGCGCGCAGCTGCTCCAGCGCCTCGAAACGCTCGATGGGTGTGGGCGAGAGCTTTGCGTAGTCGCGCAGGAAGCCCACGCGATAGGCGTAGATCCCGATATGGCGGTACGCGGGAAAGTCGGCGGGCAATACCTCGCGCGTGCTGGCGAAGGCGTCGCGAGCGTACGGAATGGGAGCGCGAGAGAAGTACTGCGCGTAGCCGTCGGTGTCGACGACCACCTTGACGACGTTGGGGTCGAAGAAGGTCGCAGCCGATGTGATGGGGTGCACCGCCGTCGAGATCGAGGCCTTGGGGCGCAGCGCGAGCTCGGAGGCCACCTTGCGCACGAGCTTCGGATCGATCAGCGGCTCATCACCCTGGACGTTCACCACGATCTCGTCGTCCGCAAGGCCCAGCAGGGTCACCGCTTCGGCGAGGCGGTCGGTGCCGGTGGGATGGTCGGGCGAGGTGGTGCAGACCTTGAAGCCCAGGCTCGCGACTGCATCGGCGATGTCCTGGTGGTCGGTGGCGATGATCACTTCGTCGGCGCCGCTCTCCTGCGATCGTATCGCCGCCCACACCACCAGCGGCTTGCCCGCGACATCGGCCAGCATCTTGCCCGGCAGCCGTGTGGAGCTCATGCGGGCCGGGATCAGGACCTTGAAGGCGAGGTGTTCCAGCTCAGCTTTCCTCGGTGGCCGCCAGCGCGCGCGCCTCGTCTTCGAGCATCACCGGGATGTCGTTTTTCACCGGGAAGGCGAGGCGGTCAGCCTTGCACACCAGCTCCTGCGCGTCCTTCTTCCACACGAGTGGGCCCTTGCAAAGCGGACAGACGAGGATTTCAAGCAGCTTTGGGTCCATCGGGGCTCCTGCGTGCCTGGGACAGGCGGGTGAGAAGGAAGTCGTCGAACTCGGGCGGAAGGACCGCGGTGACACTGAGGAACCACATGCGCGAATCGGCGAATGCCGCGCATTTTACGGCATCCTTCTCCGTCATGATGATCGCCTCCGCTCCCGGCAGCCTGAGCTCATGCGCCTGGTAGGCGTGATGGTCGGGAAAGGCCACCGTGTGCGCGTGCAGGCCCAGCGAGGCGAGGTGGTCGAAGAAACGCGCCGGGTTGCCGATGCCCGCGATGGCCGCGATGCGCCGACCGCGTGTCATCAACGCAAACTCCGGCGGGGCCACTTCCTGGTTGGAGACGAGGCTCGCGAAGCGCTCGCCCGCGAGCCGCATGGCGAACTGCTCGCGGCCCCAGCGTTCGTCGGCGTGGCCGCCGTTGACCACCACCGCGTCGACCTCGCCCAGGCGCGAGCGCGGTTCGCGCAGCGGGCCTGAAGGCAGCAGCAGCCCGTTGCCGAAGCGGCGGTCGCCATCAACCACGGCGATCTCGATGTCGCGCGCGAGCGCGTAGTGCTGCAGCCCATCGTCGCTCACCAGGACGTCGACCTCGGGATGTGCGGCCAGCAGCGCGCGAGCAGCGGCTGCACGGTCCGGCGAGATGTAGACCGGCACACGCGAGCGGCGCGCGATCAGCACCGGTTCGTCGCCGAAGAGTTCCGGCGTGGCGATATCGGGATAGACACGCACCACGCCGTGCGGATCACTCTCGCGCGGCGGCACGCGGCCATAGCCGCGCGCGACCACGCCGGGCGTGAAGCCCTTCTCGTGCAGCAGCTGCAGGATGGCGAGCACCAGCGGGGTCTTGCCGGTGCCGCCGACGGAGATGTTGCCGACAACGATGACCGGCACGCTCGCGCGCCAGCGCGGCAGCACACCCGCTCGATAAAGCGCCCGGCGCAGCCACGATACGGTGGCGTAGACAAGCGTGAGGGGAAGCATCACCAGGGCGCCGCCCCCGAGGCGCTCCCACTCCCTCTGCAGCCAGGCTTGCACCGGGCGCTACCGCTTGGTCTGGGTCGTGAAGGAGATGTGGTTGTAGCCGGCCAGTCGCGCGCTTTCCATCACGTTGATGACGGACTGGTGTGTCGCCTTGGCGTCGGCGCTGATCGCGATGACCGGCTCTTTCGCGCTTTTCGCGGCTTCCCGCATCGCGGCGGCGAACCCCTGGGTGTTGGTGTAGGGAATCGGCGTGCCGTTGATCGAGTACTTGCCGGTCGCGTCCACCGCGATGCTGAGCATCATCGGCTTGTCCGTGGCGGCAGCGGCCGACGCCTCGGGCAGGTTGATCTGCAGCTCGGCGAAGCGGCTGTAGGTCGTCGTCAGGAACAGGAAGATCAGGATGACGATGAGGATGTCGATGAGCGGGATCAGGTTGATCTCCAGCTCCTCGCGCTGCCGGCCGCGCCGGAAGTTCATGCGCGGCGCTCGCCGCGCACGATCTCGATCAGCTTGATCGCCTGGCTTTCCATCTCCACCACCAGCACGTCGACGCGATTGCGGAAGTGGCGGTAGAAGATCACCGACGGGATCGCCACGCCGATGCCGAAGAGGGTGTTGTAGAGCGCCACCGAGATGCCGTGTGCCAGCTGCGCGGGGTTGCCGCCGCCGGTGGTCGGGTTCTGCGAGCCGAAGATCTCGATCATGCCGACGATGGTGCCGAAGAGGCCCAGCAGCGTCGAGATGGTGGCGATGGTGCCGAGGGTATTGAGGAAGCGCTCGAGCTCAAGGCCCACCGCGCGGCCTGCGTCCTCCACGGAATCCTTGATCACTTCGCGCGACGCCTTCTCGTTCACCAGCGCCGCGGCAAAGATGCGGCCGATCAACGGGCCACGCTGCAGGCGGTTGAGGAAGTCCTGGGTCACGCCCTTGGACTGGTACTCGCGGATCGTGAGGGAAAGCATGTCGCGCGGCGCGACGACGGAAGTCCTCAGGGACCAGAACCGCTCGCCGATGATGGCCAGCGCAACCACGGAAGTGAGGATGATGAACCAGATCGGCCAGCCGGCCGCTTCGATGATCGACAACACGCGCGTGACGCTCCTTCGGTGAACGGCTGGCACTTTAGCCCGGGGTCGATGATTCCACAAGTTCTTGTGGTGGTGCGAAATTCATTCAAGCGAGCACTTGCACGCTTTTCGCATGTGTCGTTCGGCAACGTCGCCGCTCCCCGGATTCATCCACAGAGCCTGTGGATAACCCTGTGGGCGAGTTTCCGGCGACCTTTCCAAGTGGCGTAATGGAAAGGCTTTTTTCAATTCTGCTCAAGATTTGAGCGGAACCAGAAAATCGATATCCATCAAGCACTTAGAATTTTTTTAGCCTTGCAAGAGAGGTGAGCGCGCTATTTCTCCTCTGAAGAATGACGTGTCTCCCTCTACAGTGGATAGACAGGACGCCCGGCTCTCCAGAGGGAAACCTCGCATCCTGCCGTCCTACGAGTCCCTTCCGCTTGTCCTACGGCACCCCTTCAACCCCTCCAACGCGCGCACTTTTGCCATTCCCGTAACATCTGCCCTCCCATGCGCGACCTATTTTCCGCCGCCCCCGTCGTCACCGTCACCGAGCTCAACAAGCGCGTGCGCGTGATGCTGGAAAACCAGTTCGAGACCCTCTGGGTGGGCGGCGAGCTCTCCAACGTCAAGTTCGCCTCGTCGGGCCATTGGTATTTCTGCCTCAAGGATGCGGGCGCCTCCATCGATTGCGCCATGTTCCGCACGCGCGCCCAGTTCCTCGACTTCCGCCCCGAGAACGGACAACAGGTCGAAGTGCGCGCTCGCGTGACGCTGTACGAGCCGCGCGGCAGCTACCAGCTGGTGGTCGAGGAGCTGCGCAAATCCGGCCTGGGCGCGCTCTACGAGGCGTTCGAGAAACTCAAGGCGCGCCTGTCGGCCGAAGGTTTGTTCGCCGAAGAACGCAAGCGCGAGCTGCCGGCATTCCCGCGCGCGATCGGCATCGTGACCTCGCCCCAGGCGGCCGGCCTGCGCGACGTGTTGACCACGCTGGCGCGCCGCGCGCCCATGACGCCGGTGATCCTCTACCCCGCGCGCGTGCAGGGGGAGGGCGCGGCAGCACAGATTTCGCGCGCCATCCAGGTGGCCAACACACGCGCCGAATGCGATGTGCTGATCGTGGCGCGCGGCGGCGGTAGCCTCGAGGACCTCTGGGCCTTCAATGAGGAAGTGGTGGCGCGCGCGATCTTCGCATCGCGCATTCCAGTAGTCAGCGGCGTCGGCCACGAAACCGATTTCACCATTGCCGATTTTGTCGCCGACGTGCGCGCCCCCACGCCGACGGCTGCCGCGTCGATGGCGAGCCCCGACGGCGAGGCCCTCGCGGCACAGCTGGCCGCGATTCGCCGGCGCCTTGCACGCGATGCGCAGCGCGCGGTGCAGGTTCGCCAGCAACGCCTCGATGCCCTGGCGCGCCGCCTGCTCACGCCCGCTGAACGCCTTGCACGCGACCGCGAGCAACTGGCGCAGAAGGCGCGGCGCCTGAAGCGTGCGCTACCGGACTTCGTCCGCGAAGGCCGCGACCTGCAGCGCCTGGCCACGCGACTTTCCGCGGCAGCGGTGCGCACCACCGATGACCGCCGCCGCGAGCTGGCAGCGGCGCGCACCGCCCTCGGCCACCTCGATCCCACGCAGGTACTGGCACGCGGCTACAGCATCGTGCGCGATGCCGGCGGCCATATCCGCGCATCGAGCGGCGGACTGCAGGCGGGGCAGGCTCTCGACATCACGTTCTCGGAGGGCGGCGCCGCGGTTACGGTGCGCGAACCGCGCTAGCGGTATATTGGGCAGGTAACTTCACCCAACGGAACTCCGGAGGAACCATGGCCAAGAAAAGCGCGAAAAGCACGAAGGGCAAGGAACAGTCTGCCGTCTACAAGGTGATCGAGATCGTGGGCACCAGCACCGTCTCCTGGGCCGATGCCGCCAGGAACGGCGTCAATGCCGCCTCACGCAGCCTGCGCGACCTGCGCGTCGCCGAGGTGGAAACCCTCGACGTGAAGATCGACGGCACCAAGCTGATCTATCGCGCCAAGCTGAAGGTGAGCTTCAAGTACCACGGGGAAGACTGAGAAAGTCCTCCACCCGCCTCGCCACCGACCCTTCGAGGTCGGGGCGCAGGCAGTCGTAGCGATCCAGCCCTTCCATCGACCGCATCCACGTGAGCTGGCGCTTGGCCAGCTGGCGCGTCGCGGCAATGCCACGCTCCTCCAGGGTTGACCGTGGCGCGGTCCCTTCCAGCGTTTCCCACGCCTGCCGGTAGCCCACAGTGCGCATCGAAGGCATGCCCGCGTTCAACACGTAGCGCTCGCGCAGCCCTTGCAACTCATCCAGCAACCCGGCCCCGATCATCGCGTGGAAGCGATCGGCGATGCGCTGGTGCAAGACGCCGCGCTCCGAAGGTTCGAGCGCGATCGAAAGCATCTCGAACGGCAGCGGCGCCGGCGTGGCATCGCGCGCATGCAACGCGGACAGCGGCTCGCCCGAGACCTGCCAGACCTCGAGCGCGCGCTGGATGCGTTGCGAGTCCCCGGGCTCGAGGCGCGCGGCGGTCAGCGGATCCACGACAGCGAGCTCCGCATGCAGCGCGGCCCAGCCTTCACGCGCGGCGCGCTCCTCGATCCGCGCGCGAACTTCCGCATCGGCAGGCGGCAGAGCCGCGAGCCCGCGCGTAAGCGCGCGGAAATACATCATCGTGCCGCCGGCCAGGATGGGCACGCGGCCGCGCCCGATGATCTCGGAGGTGATGCGCACCGCGTCGTCGCGGAACCTCCCGGCCGAATACGCCTGCGTGGGATCCACGATGTCGATGAGGTGATGCGCGACGTGGTCGCGGGCGGCGGCATCCGGCTTCGCGGTGCCGACGTCCATGCCGCGATAGACCTGCGCCGAATCGACGCTCACGATCTCCACGGGAAATCTCCGTGCGAGCGCCAGCGCCACCGCGGTCTTGCCGCTCGCCGTCGGGCCCAGCAGCAGGACGGCCTTCACCGCCCCCGCATGAACAGGCGGTCGAGGTCCGACATGGGGAATTGCACCCATGTGGGCCGGCCGTGGTTGCAACTGCCCGCGAATTCGGTGCGCTCCATCTGCCGCAGCAGCGCGTTCATCTCCGCAACGGTGAGCGCGCGATTGGCACGCACTGCCGCGTGGCAGGCCATCGTGGAGAGCAACTCGTTGCGGCGCTCCACCAGCACGCGGCTGGCGCCGAACTCGCGCATTTCAGCCAGCACCGAACGCAGCAGGCCTTGTGCATCGAGGTCCGCGAGCAATGCCGGCACCGCACGGATGAGCAGCTCGCGCGGGCCCGAAGCGGCGACGTCGAAGCCGAGGCTCTCGAGCTCCACGCGCCCGGCTTCGGCCTGCTCACCCTCCTCGGCGGTGGCGGTCACTGCGATCGGCACCAGTAACGGCTGCGAGGGCAACACCGCGCTGTCGAGCGCACTCTTGAGCCCCTCGTAGACGATGCGTTCATGGGCGGCATGCATGTCCACGATCACCAGGCCGGCCTGGTTCTGCGCGAGGATGTAGATGCCGTGCAGCTGCGCCAGCGCGTAGCCCAGTGCGGGCGCCTGCGTGGGCACGTCAGCCGGCATCGTACGGCGTTCTTCCGCAACCGCTGTCTCGAACATCGCGGAGTAGGCGGCAGCTGGTTGCGCCACCGCAAAGGAAGACTGCGAGAAGGTCGGGGAGAAAACTGGTGTCAGAGACGACTTTTCGGGCGTACCCGAAAAGTCGTCTCTGACACCAGTTTTCTCCAGCGT
>JBDSMR010000132.1:0-4767 GCA_039915735.1 Usitatibacter sp.
GCAACATGCCGGGGATGAATGGCTACGACCTCGCACGCAATATCCGCGCACTCGAGCTCGCGCATGGCAAGCGGCGCACGCCGATCATCGCGTACACCGCCAACACGCTGGGCGGCGTGATCGAGAGCTGCTTCGCCGCGGGCATGGACGACTACCTCGCCAAGCCGGTCGAGCTGGTGGAGCTGCTGAAGAAAATCGACCACTGGCTGCCGATCGGGCTCCCGGGGCCCCTCACATTCAAGCTGCCGATCGAGGCCGGGATGCTGGCCGCCAACGTCGGCGAGGATGCCGCGACGCAGCGCGAGATGCTGTGGCACTTTCGCAGGGCGAATGATGCCGATGCGGCTGTGATGAAGGCAGCCGTGGACGCGCGCGACCTGCCGCGCTCCATCCAGTCTTCGCACCGCATCAGGGGTGCAAGCCTGGTGGTGGGTGCCACCGGGCTCGCGGCGGTTTGCGAAACGCTCGAAACCGCGGCGCGCGCCGGCGACTGGGAGGCGATTGTTGCGGCGATGGTGTCGTTCGACGCGGAGAGCGAGCGCCTGGCGCTCCATCTCGACGGCCTGGCAGCGTGACCCCATGAAAGCCGGCCTCTGTTATCTCATCGCCGAGGACCACGAGTTCCAGCGCATGCACCTGGCGCGGCTGCTGGCCTCGATCGGCGCCCGGTGCATCTACGAGGTCGGCGACGGCAATGCGGCGCTCGACATCGTGCGCGACCCGGCCCGCCCTGTGGACGTGATCATCACCGACCTCGACATGCCCGGCATGGACGGCATGGAGCTCATCCGCCACCTCGGCGAATCGGGCGTGCCCGTGAACCTCATCCTCGCCAGCTCGCTCGACCGCAAGCTGCTGGCCTCGGTCGAGACCATGACCGAGGCGTTCGGCATCAAGCTGCTCGGCGTGATCGAGAAGCCCCTCACCCTTGCCAAGCTGCGCCCGCTGCTGGATAGCTACGTGCCTCCCGCGCCCACCACCCAGCCTCCAACTGCGGCGGCGCGCCACAACTACACGCTGGAGGAAGTCACCGTGGCACTCGATGCGGGCGAGATCGAGCCTTTCTTCCAGCCCAAGGTGGAGATGGCGACCGGGCGCGTGGTCGGGGCCGAGGCGCTCGCACGCTGGCGCCATCCGCGCGACGGCATCGTGGCGCCCTTCGCGTTCATCAGGCTGCTCGAGGACCACGATGCGATCGATAGCCTCACGTGGGTGATGCTGCGCACCGCGGCCGCGGCGTGCAATTCGTGGCGCAAGGCGGGGCTGCCACTGACGGTTGGCGTGAACCTGTCGTTGAAGTCGCTCGGCGATACTCGCCTGGCCGAGCGCGTGACCGAACTCGTGCGCCACGAGGACCTCGACCCGCGCCACCTGGTGCTCGAGGTGACCGAGAGCGCGGCCACCACCGACGTCGGCAAGGCGCTCGAGAACCTGGCGCGGCTGCGCATGAAGGGCTTCGGGCTTTCGATCGACGATTTCGGTACCGGCTACTCCTCGATGCAGCAGCTCACCCGCATCGCGTTCACCGAGCTCAAGATCGACCAGTCTTTCGTGATGCATGCAGCGCGCCAGGAAAGCGCGCGCGTGATCCTCGAGTCAAGCCTCGACATGTCGAAGAAGCTGGGCCTGGTGGCGGTGGCCGAGGGAGTGGAGACGCAAGCCGACTGGAACCTGCTGCGCGAGCTGGGCTGCGGCATGGCGCAGGGCTACTTCGTCGCACGGCCGATGGAGGGGGCGATGTTTCCGAAGTGGGTGCGGGGGTGGGCTGCCGGCGAGAGTTTGCACTAGCTGCCTGGAGTAGTCAGTCAAGCAGTGCCGTGTGACAATCCCCGCCCATGAACCTTTCGCTATTGGTCGTTGGCGGCGCAGGCTACGTCGGGTCCCACGCGGTGAAGCGTTTGGTGAAGGCGGGCCATGACGTCACCGTCCTGGATAACCTTTCCCGCGGCTACCGTGACGCTGTCGTTGGTGCGCGCTTCGTGCAGGGCGATCTCCTCGATCCGCCGAGCCTGGAAGCGGCCTTCTCCGCACATCGCTTCGACGTGGTGATGCATTTCGCGGCCTTCTGCTACGTGGGTGAGTCGGTGACGAACCCGCGCGCCTACTACCGCAACAACTTCGTCGGCGCCGTGAACCTGCTCGATGCGATGGTTGATGCCGAGGTGCGCAGTTTCGTTTTTTCTTCCACGTGTGCGACGTACGGCGATCCGCGCTTCATGCCGATGACGGAGTTGCACCCGCAGGAACCGATCAACCCCTACGGCGCCAGCAAACTCATGATCGAAAGGGTGCTGAAGGACTATGCGACTGCGTACGGCATGAACAGCGTTGCGTTGCGCTATTTCAATGCGGCCGGCTGTGATGCGGAAGGCGAGATTGGTGAGCGGCACGATCCGGAAACACACCTGATCCCGCTGGTCCTGGAAGAGGCGCTGCGCGTGCGTAGTGGCGGCGATCCGAATGACACGAAGCTGATGGTCAACGGCGACAACTACGACACCCCCGATGGCACCTGCATCCGCGACTACGTACATGTGGAGGACCTGGCCGATGCCCATCAGATCGCCGCGCAGAGGTTGGCCTCGGGTACCGCCACGGGCGCTGCTGCCTACAACCTGGGGACTGGACTGGGTTTTTCCGTGCTCGAGGTGATCGAAAGCTGCCGGCGTATCACCGGCACCGGGATTCTCTACAAGAAGGGGCCGCGGCGGCCGGGGGATCCGCCGCGCCTTGTGGCTGACAATTCGCTCGCTACTCGGGAACTGGGCTGGCAGCCGCGATATCGGGAGCTCGATCGGATTGTGGAGACTGCGTGGCGGTGGGCTGCTTCAATGAGTGAACGACGCTAGCCTTCGCCAGCCCGTCCTCGCCGATTCGATGACAAAGTCAACGATCTCGCAACCGAGGAATTAGTTGACTTTGTCATCGAATCTGCGAGGGGAGCAGACCCCCATCGTCGCATCGCCTCCAATGGGTACCGCGCGCCCTACGCGAAGCGTTTGAAATACGGGATCGCCTTCGCCAGCCCCTCTTCCAGGGCAACCTTCGGCTCCCAATCGAGCTTTTCCTTAGCCATGGAGATATCGGGCTTGCGTTGCTTCGGATCATCTCCAGGCAACGGCTTCCTCACGATCTGTGATTTGGAACCCGTCTGGCGGATCACTTCTTCGGCCAGCTGGAGGATCGTGAACTCGCGGGGATTGCCGAGGTTCATCGGCCCCGTGACATCGTCACCCGTCGCCATCAGGCGAATCAGCCCCTCGACAAGATCGTCGACATAACAAAACGAACGCGTCTGCGATCCATCACCGTAGATCGTGATGGGCTCGCCCTTCAGGGCCTGGATGATGAAATTGGAAACCACGCGGCCATCGTTCGGATGCATCCGCGGCCCGTAGGTATTGAAAATCCGCGGCACCTTGATGCGCAGCTGGTGCTGGCGGTGGTAATCGAAGAACAGCGTTTCGGCGCAGCGCTTGCCCTCGTCATAGCAGGAGCGAATGCCGATGGGGTTCACGTGCCCCCAATAACTCTCCACCTGCGGATGCACCTGCGGATCTCCGTACACCTCTGAAGTCGATGCCTGCAGGATCTTCGCCTTCACGCGTTTGGCAAGGCCCAGCATGTTGATGGCGCCATGGACGCTGGTCTTGGTGGTCTGCACCGGATCGAACTGGTAGTGGATCGGCGCCGCGGGGCAGGCGAGGTTATAGATCTCGTCCACCTCGACATACAACGGGAAAGTCACGTCATGGCGCGTCACTTCGAAATTCGGGTTGCCCATCAGGTGGGCGATGTTGTCCTTGGTGCCTGTGAAGAAGTTGTCCACGACCAGGACGTCGCAGCCTTGCTCGAGAAGGCGCTCGCACAGGTGGGAACCTACAAAGCCCGCCCCTCCGGTCACGAGGACGCGGCGGCGGTTGGAGTAATTGCGCTTGGCATTTGAGGTCATTTCGCCAGTGTAAGGGATGGGCTGCCCAGTGTGTCTGGACACGGTATGACGCCCGACGTTATCGGACGCACACATCCTCAGGGCATTGCTTAGCACCGGTATAACGTCGCGCGTCAATATGACGGCGGCCGTTATGCCGTGCGCGAATTCTCGGGGCATCACCGGTCTCCTGCATGACGCCCGGCGACATACCCCCTTTTTACGCCCCCCCCCACACGTGCAAATTTCCGCATCCCTTTGGGTCCCGACCCACACCCTGCGAATTTTCCCTGCGTAATTTTCCGTATCCCTGGCCGGCAATTACCCGGAAAATGCCAGAAGACCCCTTGAAATTGAAAAAATGACCGTTCATTCCTGGCGCGCTGTTGCGGCCCTCTTTTCTCTCCTGCTGACCCTCGGCCTCGATGCCGCGGGGCAGGCACGCCCGTCGCTCATCGCCCCGCGTGTCGGCGGCACGGTGACCCAGAACGCCCCCGGCGCGGCACTCGCCCGCAAACGTCCGGTCGAGGTGGATTTCTCGCTGCTCTCCAGCGTGCGCGATGCGTTGCAACTGCGCCCGGGCGTCGCACAGCAGATGGAGATCCCGTTTTTCGAGGACCGCACGCTCACCATCAACCTGGAGCGCATGGAGCGCATCGGCCGCGGGGTCACCAATTTCTACGGCACGGTCGAGGGTGATCCGCTGGGCCAAGCCGTCGTCACGCAATCGCGCGGCAACGTGGGCGTCACGGTTTTCACCCAGGGCTTGGCCTACCAGGTGCGCCTGGATGGCGTGGGTTCGTACGTCGCGCAGGAGGTCAATCGCGGCAACCTCG
>JBDSMR010000146.1:0-2627 GCA_039915735.1 Usitatibacter sp.
ATCCAGCTGCGGCATAAATTCCAGTGAACCGAATCACGCGCGCCCTCCCCGTCCTGATCCTGCTCGTCGCCGCCGGTTGCGCCGAGCTGCCGAAACAGGGCAGCCCGGAAAAGCCGCCCGCACCCGCCGCGCCGCAAATCACGGAAGACACGCTTCGCGATCGTGCCAAGCAGCAGTTGGCCAACGGCACGCGGCTATACGAATCGGGCGAATACGACAGCGCATCCAAGAGCCTCATTTCCTCGCTCGAACACGGCCTGCTGGCCAAGCCGGAGCAGGCGCGCGCCCGCAAGCTGCTCGCCTTCATCTACTGCGTGCTCGGCCGTGATGCGCAGTGCCGCGACGAATTCCGCAAGGCCTTCGAGATCTATTCCGAATTCTCACTCACCAGCGCGGAAGATGGCCATCCGATCTGGGGCCCGGTCCATCGCAGCGTGCGCACGCAGCTGGTGACGGAGCGTGAAGCGGCGCAGGGTCGTCGCGGCACCAACCTGCTGCCACTGAACAAGGCCGAGCAGATGCTGCAGGACGGCCTGGTGAAATACGACTCCGGCGATTACGACGCCTCGCTGCGCATTCTCGAGAACGCGCTCAAGGAAGGCCTCAAGGAAAAAACGGACCAGGTGCGCGCGATGAAATTCGTCGCCTTCAGCCTGTGCCTGAAGGAGCGCTTTCCGCAGTGCCGCGCGGCGTTCGTGAAGATCTACGACGTGAACCCGGAGTTCGACCTCACGCCGGCCGAAGCGGGTCATCCCTCCTGGACGAAGACTTTCGCGGGCGCCAAGGCGCAGGCGAAGCGGGCGATGGCCGAAAAGGCCGCGAAGGAAGCCAAGGAAAAAGCAGCGAAGGACAAGTCCGTCCCGCCCGCACCGGCCGCCGCGCCGAAGAAGAACTGACGGCATGATCTCGACGCTTGGCCGCTACAAGATCGTCTCCGAGATCGGTCAAGGGGCGATGGGCACCGTCTACAAGGCGGTCGACCCGATCATCGATCGCACGGTCGCCATCAAGACGATCAACCTCAACCTCTCGCGCCAGGAGCTGGAGGAGTACGAGGCCCGTTTCCAGCAGGAGATCAAGGCCGCCGGGCGCCTCAACCATCCCAACATCGTCACCATCTACGACGTCGGCAAGACCGACCAGGTGGCGTACATGGCGATGGAGTTCCTCGAGGGCAACGAGCTCAAGGACATCATCGCCTCCGGCACCCTGATGCCGCCCGACCAGGTCGTCGACATCTCTTCACAGGTGGCCGACGGGCTCTGGTTCGCGCACCAGCAGGACATCGTGCACCGCGACGTCAAGCCCTCGAACATCATGGTGATGAAGGGCGGCATCGCGAAGATCACCGACTTCGGCATCGCGCGCCTGCCCAACTCCGCGGTGAAGACCATGACGGGCCTGATCCTCGGAAGCCCACGCTACATGTCGCCCGAGCAGGTGATCGGCAAGACCATCGATGCGCGCTCGGATATTTTTTCGCTGGGCGTGGTGCTCTACGAAGCGCTCACCGGCATCGCACCTTTCGACGGCGACAACGTCAACGCCATCATGTACGCGACGGTGAACACCTCGCCGCCGCCGCCTTCGCAGCACAACCGCAACGTGCCGCCGATGCTGGATCTCATCGTCGCCAAGGCGATGGCCAAGCTGCTCGAGGACCGCTACCAGTCGGTGAAGGAATTCGGCGACGACCTGCGCGAAGTACGCCGCCAGATCGACTCCAACCGCCCTGCCACCGCGCTCAAGGCCACGTCCTCGCCGGCCATGCCGCGCCACACGGGTCCGATCCCGGTGGCCGAACGCCGCATCGACAACGCCGCCACGCTGCCGCTGAACCAATCGGGAGAAAAGAAGGACGAGGAAGGCCGCGCCGTGCCGCTCGCCAAGACCTTCGATTCGTTCGATGCCACGCTGCGCCTGGCCGCGATGACCGACCAGACCGAAGACTTCCGCGATTACATCAGCGCCACGCAGAAGATGCGGGCGTACAAGGGCAAGATCGAAGCAACCAGCCCGCTGGCCGCGCAACCGCAGCCGCCGAAACCCGCTCCCCCACCGCCGCCTCCGGTCGCGGAACGCCGCAGCGCCCCGACCCCGCGCCCCACGCCCGCCGTGCCCATCCCCGAGCGCATCCCCCTCAGCGAGACGAGTTCAGCCACCAACCTGATCGCCGTCGCCGCGATCGTGGTGCTGGCGATCGCCGCCGTGGCGCTGATGATCGCGCTTTTGATGAAGTAGGGATTTGTAACACCGGGGACAGACCCGCTTTCGCTTATTTTTTAAGCAACGTGTAACACCAGGGACAGACCCGGCTTGTACATGCAAAGTGCATGTACCCGCTGGGGTCTGCTGGTGTTACACGTTGCTTAAAAAATAAGCGAAAGCGGGTCTGTCCCCGGTGTTACAAGTCCCTCACCGCTTCAGGTAATCCACCGCCTCCACCAGCCGGTCCACGGCCACGATCTCCAGGCCCGGGATGGCGTGTTTGGGTTTGTTGGCACTCGGGATGATGGCGTGGGTGAAGCCGAGCTTGGCGGCCTCCTTGAGCCGTTCCTGGCCGCGCTGCACGGGCCTGACCTCACCGGCCAGCCCCACCTCGCCAAAGACCACGTGTTTCTCCGGCA
>JBDSMR010000151.1:0-3801 GCA_039915735.1 Usitatibacter sp.
GGTGCAGCGCCGCGTGCTGCGGCTGCAGGAGGAAGAACGTTGGCGCTCCGCACGCGCCTGACCTATCAGAAACCATGATTGGCAGGGCCGGATGCGGCCTGTACATTGGCTGTTCGCCAAACAGCAACTGGAGACAAGCATGCCGAGCCGCCACGCCATCCGGACCCTGACCCTGGGCCTCATGACCGCCTTTGCCGCCGCCCACGCCGGCACGGTGTCCGTGGTGACCTCCTTTGCCAAGGATCTGACCGATCCCTACAAGAAGGCCTTCGAGGCACGCAACCCCGGCATCAAGATCGAGATCCTGAACAAGAACACCACCGCCGGGATCGCCTACATCAAGGAGCTACCGGCCGGCCAGCGGCCCGAGGTGATGTGGGCCTCGGCGCCCGATGCCTTCGAGGTGCTGGCGCGCGACAAACTGTTGCAGCCCGCGCCTGAAGTGAAGAACCCGCAGGCGCCGACCAAGATCGGAAACTACCCCCTCAATGACCCGCAGAACATGTACTACGGCCAGGCGCTGGCCGGATACGGGCTGATGTGGAACACGCGCTACCTGCAGGCCAACAAGCTGAGCCCGCCGCGGGAGTGGGCCGACCTGGTGCGCGGCGACTACTTCGGCCACCTGGCCATGTCCTCGCCTTCGCGTTCCGGCACTACGCACCTGACGGTGGAGACCATCCTGCAGGGCGAGGGCTGGGAAAAGGGCTGGAGCCAGATGCTGCAGATCGCGGGCAACTGCGCCGCCGTCACGGACCGCAGTTTCGCCGTGCCGGATGGCGTGAACAGCGGCCAGTACGGCATCGGCCTGGTGATCGACTTCTTCGGCCTGGCCGCCAAGAACTCCGGCTTCCCCGTGGAATTCATCTATCCGAGCGTGACCGCCATCGTCCCCGCAAACATCGCGCTGGTGGCGGGCGCCAAGACCCCGGAGGCGGGAAAACGCTTCATGCAGTTCACGCTTTCGGAAGAAGGCCAGCTGCTGCTGCTCGACCCGAAGATCTCGCGCCTGCCGGTTCTGCCTGCGACATACAAGAAGGCGCCCGCGGGTTATCCCAACCCCTTCGACGGCAAGATCCAGGCGAAGGTGAACTTCGACTCCGCGCTTTCCGAGTCGCACTACTACGTGGTCTCGTCGATGTTCGACCAGATCATCACCTTCCGCCACAAGGAGCTGGTCGCCGCCACCAAGGCGATCCAGGACGCGGAGAAGCGCCTGGGAGGCAAGTCCAATGCGCAGCTGGACGAAGCGAAGAAACTCGCGTGGACCCCGCCCGTGAACGCCGCGCAGTCGAAGGACAAGGAGCTGCTGGCGACCTTCAAGGCCAAGAAGGGCGACACCGCCGGGGTCGCGAAGAAGACCCGTGTCGAGGAAGATTGGAACAGCAGGGCCAAGGCCAACTACGAAAAGGCCGCACAGCTGGCGAACGCCGTTAAATGATCGTCGCGATCGCGCTTGCGATCGCGGCCTTCCTCGTCGCGTTTCTCGTCATCCCGGTCGCGAGCGTCGTCTACACGGCGTTCGCCACCGGCGACGGCGGCTTCACGTTCGCGCACTTCGCCTCGTTTTTCCAGATCTCGCTGATGCGCGAGTCGTTCTGGAACAGCCTCTACGTGGCCGGCATGTCGGTGGCGATCGCCTCGCTCATCGCCGTGCCGCTCGCCTACTTCACGGTGCGCTTCCGCTTTCGCGGCGCGATGATGATCCAGACGCTCGGCGTGCTGCCGCTCATCATGCCGCCCTTCGTGGGCGCCGTGGCGATGCAACTGCTCTTCGGGCGCTCGGGCTCGCTCAACCTGCTGCTTAACGAGCACCTCGGCTTCACCATCGCCTTCATGGAAGGGCTCAACGGCGTGATCTTCGTCGAGAGCCTGCACTACTTCCCGTTCATCCTGCTCAATCTCGTGGTCGCGATGAAAAACATCGACGGCGCGATGGAGGAGTCGGCGCAGAGCCTGGGCGCCTCGGGCTGGCGCCTCTTCTGGAAAATCGTCTTCCCGCTGGCCATGCCGGGTTACCTGGCGGGCGCATCGCTGGTATTCGTCAAGGTCTTCGACGACCTCGGCACGCCGCTGGTGCTGGGCGCGACCAACATGCTGGCGCCGCAGGCCTACCTGCGCATCACCTCGGTGGGCGTCGAGGATCCGATCGGCTACGTGATCAGCGTGATCATGGTGCTGTTTTCGGTGACGGCGCTGTGGGCTTCGGCGCGCATCCTCAAGGGCCGCGACTACTCCACGCTGCAACGCGGCGGCACCTCGCTGCAGAAGCGCGACCTCAAGGCCTGGCAGGCGGCGATCGCCTACGGGTGGATCGCGCTCACGCTGCTGCTGGTGCTCTCGCCGCACATCGGCATCCTGCTGATGTCGTTCTCCAAGATCTGGAGCTTCAGCGTGTTGCCCGAAGGCTTCACGCTCGCCCACTACCAGAGCGTGGCGGAGAACTCGACGCGGATGATCGGCAACACCCTGCTTTATTGCGGACTGGCCGCGTTGCTGGACGTGGTGATCGGCACCGCCATCGCCTACATCATCCTGCGAACGAAACTGCCGGGCCGCCAGTTGCTCGACTGGACCGCTTCGGCCGCGCTCGCCATTCCCGGCGTGGTGCTGGGTATCGGGTACCTACGCGCCTTCAAGGGACTCGAGCTGCCGCTGTTTGATTCGATGTTCACGGCGACCTGGGTTGCGTTGATGCTTGCCTACGCGGTGCGCCGACTGCCCTATGCGTTGCGATCCTGCACCGCGGCGCTGCAGCAGTTGCATGTCTCGCTCGAGGAAGCGGCCGAGAGTCTCGGCGCCACCAAGGCGCGCACCGTGCGGCGCGTCGTGGTGCCGCTGATGGCGGGCGGCATCCTCGCGGGCTTCGTCACCAGCTTCATCACCGCGGCGGTGGAGCTCTCGGCCACCATCGTGCTGTCGTCGTCAGCCGATACCGCGCCGATGTCCTACGGCATCTACCTCTACATGCAGAGCATTGCCGGCCGCGGGCCGGGCGCGGCGATGGGGGTCATCGCGGTCATCATCG
Source organism: Usitatibacter sp. (assembly GCA_039915735.1). GTDB lineage: Bacteria > Pseudomonadota > Gammaproteobacteria > Burkholderiales > Usitatibacteraceae > Usitatibacter. The sequence goes on from JBDSMR010000151.1 coordinate 3,029, forward strand.
TGGGCCTCGGGACATACGCGTCCTACTGGCTCACGAACCGGAGGGATACATGGAGCAGGTAAGGGTCGAGGCACGCAACATCGAGCTTTCATACGGCAAGACGCGCGTGCTCCGCGACGTTTCGCTCACGGTCGAGCCGGGCGAGTTCTTCGCCCTTCTCGGCCCCTCCGGCTCGGGCAAGTCCACGCTGCTGCGCCTCATCGCGGGCTTCAACCAGCACCAGTCGGGGCAGCTACTCATCGGGGGGCGCGACGTCACTGGCACGCCGCCGTGGAAACGCAACGTCGGCATGGTGTTCCAGAACTACGCGCTCTGGCCACACATGACGGTGGCAAAAAACGTCGCCTTCGGACTGGAGGAGCGCAAGCTGCCGCGCGATGAAGTCAAGCGGCGCGCCGAGGCGGCGCTGGAACTGGTGGGACTTACCGGCTATGGCGACCGGCGACCGAATCAACTCTCTGGCGGCCAGCAGCAGCGCGTCGCCCTCGCGCGCACGCTGGCTATCGAGCCGCAGGTGTTGCTGCTCGACGAGCCGCTCTCCAACCTCGACGCCAGGCTGCGCGTGCAGATGCGCCGCGAGCTGCTGCGCCTGCACCGGCGCCTGGGCATCACCACCATCTTCGTGACCCACGACCAGGAAGAGGCGATGACGATCTGCGATCGCATTGCCGTGCTCGAGCAGGGCGTGATCCAGCAGATCGGAACGCCGCTGGAGCTCTTCGACCGGCCGGTGAACCGGTTCGTGGCGCAGTTCGTGGGCTCGGTGAACCTCT
>JBDSMR010000162.1:0-18855 GCA_039915735.1 Usitatibacter sp.
CCGCTGCGCCCCTGCGCCGCGCGAATACGGGCGAGGATGTCAGCGCGAGCGCTCACGATAGAGCTCCCTGAAAGTCTTGCCGGTGGGCGCGGGCATGTCGCGCCCCCTGGTCCAGCCGTCGGCACCGGGCAGCCAGTGGATGATGCGATCGCTGCCACCCATCCATGACGCCACCTTCGCGCCGATCCGCGACAGCACCGCGTAGAGCCTGGGCCGCTGCACTGCGTACGACCACGCGCGGATCGCCATACGCTCGCTCCACGGGCGCAGGTTGTTGTCGAACTGCTTCTCGCGCAGCTTGCGCATCAGGTCCGGCAGCGGAATCTTCACCGGGCAGACCACCTGGCATTCGCCGCAGAAGGTGGACGCGTTGGGCAGGTCGCCCGCGTTCTCGATGCCGACGTAGGTGGGCGTAAGCACCGAACCCATCGGGCCCGGATAAACCCAGCCGTACGCGTGGCCGCCGACGTTCTGGTAGACCGGGCAGTGGTTCATGCACGCGCCGCAGCGGATGCAACGCAGCATCGCCTGCATGTCGGTACCGACGAACTTCGTGCGGCCGGCATCAACCAGGACGATGTGCATCTGCTCCGGGCCGTCGCTTTCCTCCGGCATCTTCACGCCGGTGGTGAGGGTGAGGTAGTTGGCGATCGTCTGTCCGATGGCCGAGCGCGGCAGCAGCCGGATCAACGTGGCGAAGTCCTCCAGCGTGGGGATCACCTTCTCGATGCCGGTGATGACGCAGTGGATGCGCGGCACGGTGGTCACCATGTCCGCGTTGCCTTCGTTGGTGACGGTAAGTGTGGTGCCCGTCTCCGCGATCACGAAGTTGGCGCCCGAGATGCCCATGTCGGCATCGAGGAAGCGCTCGCGCAGCGCTTCGCGCGCCTCGCGCGTGAGCGCCGGGATCTCCACCGTGCGCTCCTTGTGGTGCGCGGCGACGAAGAGGTCAGCGACTTCCTCCTTCGACTTGTGGACCGCGGGCGCCACGATGTGCGAGGGCGGTTCGTTGGCGAGCTGCAGAATGTATTCGCCGAGGTCGGTCTCGAGCACTCTCATGCCGGCCGCCTCGAGGCGCTCGTTGAGGTTGACCTCCTCGGAGACCATCGACTTGGACTTGGTGATGTTTTTCACGCCATTGGCGCGCCCGATCTCCACCAGGATGTCGCAGGCCGCCTCCGCCGTCTCGGCCCAATGCACCACCGCGCCGCGGCGCGTGGCATTGCGCTCGAATTCCACCAGGTAGGCGTCGAGGTTCTCGATCGCGCTGTCGCGCAGGCCCGCGGCATGGGTGCGGATGTCTTCCCAGTTGTCGATCTCGAGCAACGCCCTGGCACGCCCGTCGACGAACTTGCCCTTGGCGTTTTTCATGTTCCTCTGCAACACCGGGTCGTCGAGTTTCATCGACGAGTTGCGCTTGAAGAACATCGATTGGACTTGCACGCTAGGCTCCGCCCGCCAGAATTTCGGCGTAATGCAGCACCTTGGTTTCGTTGTCGCCCTCGCGTCGCAGGCGCCCCTCGATGTTGAGCAGGCAGCCGAGGTCACCGCCCACGAGAACTTTCGCGCCACTGGCGTGGATGTTCTCGCACTTGTTCTGCGCCATGCGCGTGGAGATGTCGCCCAGCTTGACGGAGAAGGTGCCGCCGAAGCCGCAGCACTTTTCGCAATCGGCCATCTCCTTCACGGTCGCGCCGGCCTTCTCGATCAGCGCGCGCGGGCCCTTCTTGATGCCGAGCTCGCGCAGCCCCGAGCAGCTGTCGTGGTAGGTGACGTCGCCGGAGAAGCGGCCGGGAACACTTTGCACCTTGAGCACCTCGAGGAGGAAATCCGAAAGTTCGTACCACTTCGCGGCGAGCTGTTCGAAATCCGCCTGCTGCGGTTCACCCGCGAACAGGTCATGGACATAGTGCACCTTGACCTGCCCGGAGCACGAGCCTGAGGGCGCGACGATGTAATCACAATCGCGGAATTCGCGCAGCACCTTGAGCGCGAGCGCCTTCGAGACCTCGCGCGCGCCGGAGTTGTAGCCCGGTTGTCCGCAACACGTCTGCTCCTCCGGGACCACCACTTCGCATCCCGCGCCTTCGAGCAGCTTGAGCGCGGCAAAGCCGATGCCCGGACGCGCGAGGTCCACGAGGCAGGTGACGAACAGGCCGACTTTCATGCCTTCATTATGCAAGCAAAATAACAAGCCCTTGGACGCGCGAGCGCACCCAACGATTGCGGGCGCGCCTATCCTGTTGGATTGCCAGTCGAAGGAAGCAACATGAAACGCAATATCCTGATCCTCGGAGCCTCGTACGGCTCGCTCCTCGGAACCAAGCTCGCGCTCGCCGGCCACGACGTGACGCTGGTCTGCCTGCCTCAGGAAGCGGACCTCATCAACGCGCAAGGCGCCATCGTGCGCATGCCGGTGAAGGGTCGCGAAGGCCTGGTGGAAGTCGCCTCGCGCTCGCTGCCGGGAAAACTTGTCGCCACCGGCACCGATGTCGATCCGGCCAGATTCGACCTCATCGCCCTCGCGATGCAGGAGCCGCAGTACCGCTCGCCCGGCGTGCGCGAGCTGCTCGACGCAGTGGCCAGGTCGCGCGTGCCCTGCATGTCGATCATGAACATGCCCCCGCTGCCTTATCTCTCGCGCATCCCCGGCATCGATCCGAAACAGTGCTCGAGCAGCTATACCGATCCCACCGTGTGGGATTCGTTCGACCCGAAGACCATGACGCTCTGCAGCCCGGACCCGCAGGCGTTCCGTCCGCCGGAAGAAGGCATGAACGTGCTGCAGGTGCGCCTGCCGACCAACTTCAAGGCGGCGCGTTTCGATTCCGATGTCGACACCGCCATGCTGCGCGGCATCGCCGCGGACGTGGAGGCCGCGCGCTTCGAGGTGAACGGCGAGCAGATCGAGCTGCCGGTGAAGCTCAAGGTGCACGACTCCGTGTTCGTGCCGCTCGCGAAGTGGGCGATGCTGCTGGCGGGCAACTACCGCTGCGTGCTTGCCGACGGCATCCGCCCGATCAAGGAAGCGGTGCACGGCAACCTGGCGCAATCGCGCCAGGTCTACAACTGGGTCGTCGACCTGTGCGTCTCGATGGGCGCCAAGCCGGAAGACATGGTGCCATTCGAGAAATACGCCGCCGCCGCGGAATCGCTCGGCAGCCCGTCGTCCGCCGCGCGTGCGCTGGCCGCCGGCGCGCCGCACATCGAACGCGTCGACCGCCTGGTGCAGGCGGTTGGCGCACAACGCGGGCGCCACAACAACACCGTCGACGAGACGGTGCAGTTCGTGGACGCCTGGCTGGTCCGCAATCGCCGCAAGGGATAGGAGAACGCCATGCTGCTGCCCACCACCATCGCCGGAAGCCTGCCGAAGCCCATCTGGCTCGCGGAACCCGAAGCACTCTGGGCGCCATGGAAGCTGGAGGGCCGCGCGCTGGAAGAAGGCAAGCGCGACGCGGTGCGCCTGGTGGTGGCGATGCAGGAGAAGGCCGGCATCGACATCTCCAGCGACGGCGAGCAGACGCGCCGCCATTTCGTCAATGGCTACATGGAGAAGCTCGAAGGGATCGACTTCAGTAACCTGAAGACGGTGCGCATCCGCAACCGATATGACGCCAAGGTGCCGCGCGTCGTCGGTCCGGTGTCGCGGCCGAAGCCGGTGCATTCGGAAGACGCGAAGTTCTTCCGCTCGATCTCGAACCGCGCGCTCAAGTTCACGCTGCCCGGCCCCATGACGATGGTTGATACGCTGTACGACGAGTACTACGGCAGCCGCGAGAAACTCGCGATGGCGTTCGCCGAAATCCTCAACCAGGAAGCCCTCGAACTGTGCGAAGCAGGCATCGACGTGATCCAGTTCGACGAGCCCGCGTTCAACGTCTACTTCGACGAGGTGCGCGACTGGGGCATCGCGGCCCTCGAACGTGCGCGCCGTGGAGTGCGGTGCAAGACCGCCGTGCATATCTGCTATGGCTACGGCATCGAGGCCAACAACGCCTGGAAGAAGACGCTGGGCGATTCCTGGCGCCAGTACGAGAACACCTTCCCGCTGCTGGCGAAGTCCTCGATCGACCAGGTCTCGCTGGAATGCGCCAATTCCCACGTGCCCATCGACCTCATCGCGATGCTTGAGGGCAAGGACGTGCTGGTGGGCTGCATCGACGTGGCCTCGAACCGCATTGAGAGCGCCGAGGACGTGGCAAGAACCATCCGGGAAGCCCTCAGGTTCGTGCCGAAGGAGCGCCTGTTCCCCTGCACCAACTGCGGCATGGTCCCGCTGCACCGGGACGTGGCCGCCGGCAAGCTGGCCGCCCTGGGGGCGGGGGCAGCACTAATTCGCCGGGAGCTTGTCTGACCCTCATGAGCCGCTAGAGGCAGGAGGGAATATGGACCACCGGATCGTCTTGATATCAGTCGCCGTGGCCTTGCTGGCCGTGGTCGGATACGTGCTGGTCATGCGCGTGTTTTTCCGCGACAGCAAGGAAGCCGACAAACACATCGACCTGTCCAAGATGAAGGAGTGGAAGGACGACGACTGACGCCTCAGAAGGCGTAGGACGCCTCCAGCCCCGCCAGCCAATTGCGCCCCGGCGCGGGCTCGAAATACCGGGCACGGGCTTCGGCCACGATGACCGATCCCGCGTAGCGCCTGTCGGCGACGTTGTCGACGCGCACGAATTCCTTCACGCGCCAGCCGCCGGCAACCTGCTCGAGCCCCGCTCGCACCGCCGTTACCGTGTAGCCTGCTGCCGCGTCGCTGTTGGCCTCGTTCACGTAGACCTTCGCCACATGGCGCACCTCGATGCCCGCATGGAAGCCGCTCGCCGGGTGGCGCCAGGTACCTTCCGCGAACAGCAGTGAGCCCGCCACGCCGGGCAGCTTGCGGCCCGCGGGCACCACCACCGGCGGCGCCCCTGACGAGAAATTCTCGGTAAAACGCGCATCCACTCCGGAATACGCCGCGAACAGTGCAAATCCCCCTCCCAGGCGCGCATCGATCGTGAGTTCGACACCGTCGCGCGTGGTACGAGATGCATTCCTGAAATCGGTGCGGCCGCCTGACGAGGTGTTGGTGACGATTTCGTCGCGTGTCTCGATGCGATAGGCGGCCGCGCTCATTCGCAGGCCTTCCACCGGTTTCGCCTTGATGCCGACTTCATAATGCCGGCTCTTCGCCGGCTGCAGGGCGAAGTTGAGGCCTGTCTGCCCGCCGGGCCGGTACGCGAGCTCCGCGAAGGTGGGCGTCTCGAAACCTTCACCGGTGTTCACGTAGAGATGCAGGCGCGGATCGAGCTTGAACATCACGCCCGCGACTTTGGTGGTGCGTTCGTGCGTGACGCCGCCGCTGTCGTCAGGATTGGGGCCGGCGATGTAGTGGTCCCGCGATTCAAACTTCACGCCGCTGCGGCGCGCGCCGGCTGAAATCGTCCAGCGCGGTGCGAGGCTCCACTCGGCCTGGACATATGCGTCGGTGTTGCTGACGGTGTCGTCCTCGTCGCGTTTCAAGTTCCCAAGCGAGCCAGCCAGGTTCACGAAGCCGCGGCGGCGCTCCTCGAGCTTGTCGTATTCCCCGCCCACGCTTACCAGCAGTGGCGATTGCGGCCCCATGAACGTGTGCGTCCAGCGAAGGCCCGCGCCGCCATAGTTGCGATCGAGGTCGACGACGCCGCCCGAGCCGAGGGGAAGGTCGCCTTCCTGGCCGAGGAACTGCCGCACCTGCCGCCCCCCGGTATAGAGGCGTGCGCTCACAGCATCGACGAGAGAAAGACTGGCTTCCCACACGGCGCCACCCTGGGTCTGGAAGATGCTCTTGCGGGTGTTGAAAGCCGTCGCTGATGAATCTGCCTGACGCGGATTGTTCTCGAATTGAACACGCGTGAGGCCCAACGGGTCCTGCGTGTCCGGCTGCCGCAAGCCGTTGCCGATCAGCGTGAGCGTTCCCGGGCCCAGCGCCAGGCGCAGTTTGGTGTTCCACTGGTCGCGGCGCGCCTCGCTGTGGTCGCGGTAACCATCGGTCTCGAAGCGCGAGACGTTGAGTGTGTAGTTCAAGCCGCCCGCGACGCCACCGGCGCGCAAGTTGGCCTTGCGCAGGCCGTCACTGCCGAAGAAGTAGCCGACATCCGCCGCTGGAGGCGTGGTGCCGTCGGCGGTGAAGACCTGCACCACACCGCCGGAGGAGTTGCCGTACATGCTGGCGAAGGGACCGCGCAGCACCTCAATGCGATCGGCGGACGAAAGATCGAACGTCGCCGCCTGGCCCTGCCCGTCAGGCATGGTGGCCGGGATGCCATCGGCGATCAGGCGCACGCCACGCACGCCGAAGGTGGACCGGCCACCGAAGCCGCGCGAGGAGATCTGCAGGTCCTGCGCATAGTTCTGCCGGTTCTGCACGCCGATGCCGGGAATGCGCGCCAGGCTTTCGGAGAGGTTCACCATCGCGTTGTCCTCGCGGATCACGGGCGAGTCGACCGCGTCGATGGCGGCCGGGACGTCATAGCCAGCTTGCGGAATGCGCGTCGTCGTGACGGTGATCGTTTCCTGCTGCGCGGCGGCGGCCGTGGCGGCCAGGACCGCGCAGCCCGCAAGCAGGCCACGCATGGATGTCGTACCCTCAGGCGTTCAAACCATGGAGGATGACATGCCAGTCGTTTTCGACAAACCGGGGAGCAAAGTCCGCCTCGGCGAAATCTCGACCGATCCGCCCAAGGGCATGACGAAGGAGAAGGCGGCGGCCCGCTACGAGACGCTCGGCAGGGAGCTCTTCGAGCTGCAGGACTCGCTCTGGGGCGCCAAGCTCAACGCGGTCATGGTGGTGCTGCAGGGACGCGACAGCGCCGGCAAGGACGGCGCGATCAAGAACGTCGTCGGCTACCTCAATCCGCGCGGCGTGAACGTGGTGTCCTTCGGCGTGCCCACGACCGAGGAGCGCGAGCACGACTTCCTCTGGCGCATCCACCGCCACGCTCCGCGCGCGGGCGAATTCTCGATCTTCAATCGCTCGCACTACGAGGACGTGCTGGTGGTGCGCGTGCACGACCTGGCGCCGAAGAAACTCTGGAAGCAGCGCTACCAGCACATCTCCGATTTCGAGCAGCTCCTGGCCGAGCACGGCACCATCGTGCTCAAGTATTTCCTGCACATCACCAACAAGGAGCAGAAGGAGCGGCTGCTCGAGCGCGAGAAGGATCCGAAGACGGCGTGGAAACTCAACCCCAGCGACTGGCGCGAGCGCGAATACTGGGCCGAGTTCACCGAAGCCTACGAGGACGCCATCTCCAAGACGGCGGCGCCGAATGCCCCGTGGACAATCGTGCCCGCCGATGCCAAGTGGTACCGCAACCTGGTGATCGCGGAATCGATCGTCGATGCGCTCAAAGGCTACAAGCGCGAATGGGACCGCAAGCTGACGGAGATGGGGCAGGACGGGCGCGAGGGCCTGGAGAAGTATCGCGCGGAGCTGGAAGCCGCGCGCGCCACGCGCAAGAAGGGTTAGGCCGGGAGCCCTTCCTTCTCATCAGGGCAAAGCGCTTCTTCCATCGCCGCGAGTGCGAGCATTTTCGTCGATCTGGATGCGGGTCGAGAGATCCGCAGCGAGGCGCGCGGCGCCTCGATAAGAGATAGGCGCGGTATCAGCCGCTACGCAGCGGGGTGGCGACGAGCTTCGAGGGGTTTTTCTCCAGCCACCTGCGGATGCGCTGGGCGTCGGCCACGCGGGTGAGCTTGCCCCACGAGTCGAGCAGCACGATCACGATCGGCTGGTTGGCGATGATCGCCTGCATCACCAGGCACTTGCCGGACTCGCTGATGTAGCCGGTCTTCGACAGGCCGATCTGCCAGTCGCCGGCACGCACCAGCGAGTTGGTGTTGACGAAGGAAAGCTTGCGCTTTGAATCGGGAAGCGTCACGTCAACCGCGCCGGTGGTGGTGTATTCGCGGATCAGGTCGTACGTCGCCGCGGCGGCGACCAGCTTGCCGAGGTCAGCGGGGTTCGAGACGTTGCCCGGCGCGAGGCCCGACGAATCCACGAAATGAGTGGCGTTCATGTTGAGGTGCCTGGACTTGGCGTTCATCGCGTCGACGAAGGCCAGGATGCCGCCCGGATAGTTGCGGCCCAGCGCGGAGGCGGCGCGGTTGTCGCTCGCCATCAGGGCGAGGCGCATGAGGTCGTCGCGGCGGAAATGGCTGCCGATCGGCAGGCGCGACCTGGTGTTCTTGATGAGGTCGACGTCCTCATTGGTGATCTGGATCGCATCGTCGAGCGCCAGCTTGGCGTCCATCACCACCATCGCGGTCATCAGCTTGGTGATCGAGGCGATCGGGGTCGCCTGGTCCGCATTTTTCGAATAGAGGGTTTGGCCCGTGGCCGGGTCCAGCACCAGCACGCCGCTGGACTTGAGGATCGGACCGTTTTCGTCGACCTCCGAAACATCGGCGGCGGCCGCAGCCTTGGTGGCCTTGGCCTTGACATGCTTGTCAGCCGCGACAGCACTGAAAGTGCACGCGGCAGCCAAAAAAGTCGCTAGAACACGCTTCACGGGTGTCAGAATCCTCTGGGGGCAGGCAACACCATAGCAAATATAAGGGCTTTGCGGCAACATCTCAGTCGGCGTCGACGATTACAGCTTAAACAATTGATTCCAATGGACCATTCCGGCGCACATAAACCCCCGAAGCTGCCCCATCCGGACACCCTCGCGATACATGCGGGGCAATCCCCGGATCCGGCCACGGGATCGCGCGCGGTCCCCATCTACCAGACCGCTTCCTTCGTCTTCCCGGATGCGGATACGGCAGCGGCCCTGTTCAACATGGAAATCCCGGGGCACGTGTACTCCCGGCTCTCCAATCCTACCGTCGCGGTGCTCGAGGAACGCATCGCAGCCCTGGAAGGCGCGGCCGGCGCCATCGCCACGGCCAGCGGCCAGGCGGCACTGCACCTGGCGATCACCACCCTCATGGGGAAGGGCGGGCATATCGTTTCCTCGGCGAGCCTCTACGGTGGCTCCCACAATCTCCTGCAATACACGCTTGCGCGCTTCGGCATCGAGACCACATTCGTGGCCTCTCGCGATCCGGACGCCTGGCGCCGCGCGATCAGGCCGCAAACGCGCCTGCTATTCGGCGAATCCGTCGGCAATCCCTCGGTCGACGTCCTCGACATCCCGGCCATCGCCGCGGTGGCCAGCGAGCAGCAGCTTCCGTTGATGGTCGACGCAACCGTGACGACCCCGGCGCTCGCGCGGCCGATCGAGCAAGGTGCGCACCTCGTCATCCACTCCGCGACCAAATTCCTTTCCGGCCACGGCGTCGTGATTGGTGGGCTGCTGGTGGATGGCGGCCGGTTCGATTGGGTGGGGTCAGGCAAATTCCCGACGCTCACGGAGCCGTACGACGGCTTCCACGGCATGGTGTTCGCGGAGGAATCGACGGCGTCCGCCTTCCTGCTGCGCGCGCGCCGCGAGGGCTTGCGCGATTTCGGCGCCTGCATGGCGCCCATGACCGCGTTCCAGATCCTGCAGGGCATCGAGACACTGCCGCTGCGAATGGCGCGCCATATCGAGTCGACCGCGAAAGTGGCCGAGTATCTCGCCGCGCATGAAGCGGTCGCGCGAGTGCATCACCCGCACCTGCCTTCCCATCCCGACCACGCGCTGGCGAAGCGCCTCTATCCGCGCGGTTGCAGCGCGATCCTTTCATTCGAGCTCGAGGGCGGGCGCGAGGCGGGCAAGCGCTTCATCGAGTCGCTCACGCTGTTCTCGCACCTCGCCAACATCGGGGACGCGAAATCGCTCGTGATCCATCCCGCGACCACCACCCACTTCCGCATGGACGATGCGGCGCTCGAAGCCGCGGGCATCGGCCCGGGCACCGTGCGGCTGTCGATCGGCCTCGAACATGCGGGCGACCTGATCGACGACCTCTCGAGGGCGATCCATGCTTCCCGGAAATAAACGGGCTCAGAGTCGCATTCGCAGTCCCATGATTCGGACAGAAACGCGAATGGGACCCTGACCCCGTGCAATTCATCGTCCAGGGATATCCCGCGTACGCCTACACCGGCGGGCGCGCCTTCGAACCGAAGGACCCCGCGATCGTGTTCGTCCACGGCGCGGCCTTCGACCACAGCGTATGGCAGTGGCAATCGCGCTACCTCGCGCACCATGGCTACACCGTGCTTGCCGTGGACCTGCCCGGGCACGGGCGCAGCCCCGGAAACCCTCGCGCCACTGTCGGCGAGATGGCTGAGTGGGTTGCCGCGCTGATCGACTCCGCGGGACTGGAATGCGCCGCGGTTGTCGGGCACAGCATGGGTTCGCTGGTGGCGTTGGAGACGGCTCTGCGCCATCCGGCGCGCGTCACTCGCCTGGTGTTGATCGGCACCTCGGCGCCGATGGCCGTGGGCGAACCCTTCATCGCCGCCGCGCGCGACGACTCACCCGCGGCACTCGACATGGAAGTGGCCTGGGGACACGCGCGCAACGTGCTGCTCTCCTCGAGCGCGGTGCCGGGCGCGTCCTTGCATGGCGGCAGTCGCGCGCTCAACTCACGTGCGCACGCGGGTGTCCTGCATGCGGACCTCGGCGCATGCCACGCTTACGCGCCGTCGCCCGACGCCATTCGCGCGCTGAAGATGCCGACGCTGGTGATGGCGGGCCGGCGTGACCAGATGACGCCGATGAAGGCGGGAAAGGCGCTAGCCGCCGAAATTCCGGGGGCGAAGCTGGTGACGATAGACGCGGGCCACTCGATGATGAGCGAGGCGCCGCGCGAAGTCCTAGAGGCCCTGAGGAATTTCCTCGGCTGATTCTTCCTGCTGCTGCTGCAGCTGCCACATTTCCGCGAACCTGCCATTGGCCGCGATGAGCGAGCGGAAGTTGCCGCGCTCCACGATCCTGCCGGCCTCCAGCACCAGGATCTCGTCTGCATCGACGATGGTGGAAAGGCGGTGCGCAATCACCAGCGTCGTATGGTTGCGCGCGATCTCGGACAGCTCGCCCTGGATCGCCTTCTCGGTGCGCGAGTCGAGCGCCGAGGTGGCCTCGTCGAACACCACGATGGGCGGGTTCTTGAGCAGCGTGCGCGCGATGGAGACGCGTTGCTTCTCGCCGCCGGAGAGCTTGAGGCCACGCTCCCCGACGGTGGTCTCCCATCCGTTCGGCAAGCCGGCGACGAAATCGGCGATATGCGCCATGCGCGCCGCAGCCTCGACCTCGGCCCGCGCCGCCTCCGGCCTGCCATAGGCGATGTTGTAGTAGATGGTGTCGTTGAAGAGCACCGTGTCCTGCGGCACTACACCGATGGCGGCGCGCACGCTCAGCTGCGTCACGTCGCGGATGTCCTGGCCGTCGATGGTGATGCGGCCGGAATTCACGTCGTAGAAACGGAACATCAGGCGCGCGAGTGTCGACTTGCCTGAACCGCTGGTGCCAACAACCGCCACCTTGGCTCCGGCCGGAACTTCGAAGCTCACGTCCTGCAGGATCGGGCGCGCCGCCTCGTAGGCGAAGCTCACGTTCTCGAAGCGGATGGCGCCGCCGGATATCGCGAGCGGCGGCGCGCCCGGCTTGTCCTCGACTTCCCGATTCTCGGACAGCAGGCGAAACATCTTTTCCATGTCGACCATCGCCTGCTTGATCTCGCGGTACATCACTCCGAGGAAATTGAGCGGGATGTAGAGCTGGATCAGCAACGCGTTGACCATCACCAGGTCGCCCAGCGTGAGCTTGCCGGCGACGATGCCCTCGGAGGCGCGCCACATCAGCAGCGAAACGGCGGTCGCGATGACGCAGGCTTGCACGCCGTTGAGAAGCCCGAGCGAGCTCTCGCTGGTGACTACGGCATGCTCGTAGCGCTGCAGGTTCTCGTCGTAGCGCGCGGCTTCGTAGCGCTCGTTGCCGAAGTACTTCACGGTTTCGTAGTTGAGCAGCGAATCGATGGCGCGGGTGTTTGCCTTCGAGTCCATCTCGTTCATCACGCGCCGGTGATGCGTGCGCCACTCTGAGATCACGAAGGTGAGCGCCACGTAGGCCACCAGCGCGGACACCGTGATCACCCCGAACCAGATGTCGAAGCGGTAGACCAGGAACCCCGTGACCAGCGTGATCTCCAGCAGCGTCGGCAGCACGCTGAAGACGGTGAAGGAGAGCAACGTCGAGATGCCACGCGTGCCGCGCTCGATATCGCGCGTAAGGCCGCCAGTCTGGCGATCCATGTGGAAACGCAGCGAAAGCGCGTGCAAATGGTGGAACACTTCCAGCGCAATGCGGCGCATGGCACGCTGCGCCACCTTCACGAACACCACGTCGCGCAGCTCGTTGAAGATGGTGCTCGAAAGGCGCAGCGCGCCGTAGGCCAGCAGCAGCGTCACGGGCACGGCGGCGATTGCAGCGGGACCGCTCAACCCGTCGACGATGCGCTTCATCACGATCGGCACCGTGATGTTGGCGAGCTTGGCGGCGACCAGGAAGAGCAGGGCCAGCACCACGCGGCCGCGGAATTCCCACAGGTAGGGCAGGAGGCGGCGGACGACGCTCAGGTCGGAACGGGCGATGGAAGGCTGCATGAGGGACGCCATGTTACGCGAGGCGGCACCCGCCGGCGCTTGCGTATCATCCGGCGATGACCCCGCATGATGCGCAGCAACTGCGCCGGATCCTCTACGCGGCCGCCTTCCTGCGCGCCCTCGCCATCGGCCTGATGGCGGTCCTGATCGGCCTCTACGCCGCGCGCCTCGGGCTCAATGCCACCCAGATCGGGGTGGTGCTTTCATCGGCGCTGTGGGGCGCAGCGCTCGCGGCGCTGGTGACGCTGCTGGTGGGAAGGCACGTCTCCCAGCGAGTAATGCTGGTGGCGCTCTCGTCGTTGCCAGTGCTGGGCGCGATCGTGATGCTCTCCACCGACGGCTTCGCGCTCATTGTCGCCGGCGCCTTCGTGGGCATGTTCAATGTGCACGGCCGCGATCGCGGCGCGATCCCGATCCTCGAGCAGGCGATGTTCCCGGCGACCACGACGGATTCGGACCGCACGCGCGTCTTCGCCTGGTACAACGTGCTGCTCGACGCGGGTTATGCCGCCGGCGGGTTGGTGGCGGCCCTGCCGACGCTGCTCGAATCGACCTTCAACATGCCGACGGTCGAGGCGATGCGCCTGGTTCTCGGCCTCTTCTGCGCGCTCTACGCTGCTGCGGCAGTGCTCTACTCGCGCGTTCCTGCGCGGCTGCCGGGCGCGACCCCGGTTGCCTTGACCAACCTCTCGCCCGAGACGCGCCCGCGCGTGGCCAAGATCTCGCTGCTGTTCTTCATTGATTCATTCGGCGGTGGCTTCATCGGCTCGGCGCTGCTGGCGTATTTCTTCGCCGAACAGTTCAAGGTGCCGGCGGCGCAGGTAGCGCTGTTGTTTGCCATGGGCCGGGTGCTGTCGGCGTTCTCGCACCTGGGCGCCGCGTGGCTCGCCAAGCGGATTGGCCTGGTGAACACCATGATCTACACACACGTGCCCTCGTGCCTGCTGCTCTTCACCATCGTAGCCGCGGATACATTCTGGGTCGCGGCGGCACTGTTCCTGCTGCGCGAGGCGCTCAACGAGATGGACGTGCCCACGCGCCAGTCCTATGTGATGGCGATGGTCAAGCCGCAGGAGCGGCTCGCCGCCGCCGGCATCACCGCGCTGGTGCGCTCGTGTGGCTGGGCGATCGCGCCGGTGTTCGCAGGGATGATGATGCAGGCGGGCGGCCTCGGGCTGCCACTGGTGTTCGCGGGCATCACCAAGCTTTCCTACGACCTGCTGCTATGGCGCGAATTCCGCCGCCTGAAGCCACCGGAGGAGCGTTAGCGAATGATGTAGCCGGCGACGCGCCAGGTGCCGTCGGTCCCACGCGCCGGCGTCACGATCTCCGTCGACAGCGGCCGCTTCTCGAACTGCGTGTCGAACTGGATCACGAAGTATTCACCCGGCGGAGCGTTCGGCAACACGCGCGCGAAGGTGGCCGAGCGCAGTTTGCGCGAGTTGGCCACGCCCAGCGGACCGCGCACGCCTTCCAACATGATTTCCCAGCGGGCCTTGTCGACCGCGCCCTGCAGGATCGGCGCACCTTCTTCCCAGCTCGCGCCATAACGCGCGGAATCCACGGTGAATAGCCACGCCTCCGCCGCGGACATCGCGTGCCTCACGTCAAGCTCCTCGTCCGCCGCATGGGCGCCGAGGCACAGGGACATCGTCAGGAACAGGGTCAGGCATCGCAACATGCGCATCGCGTTCTCCTCAAGCCTTGCGCTTCTTCGCCGCCGCCTGCGGCTGGATGCCCCGGCGCGCGAGCGCTTCGCGCAGCAGGTATTCGATCTGCCCGTTGACCGAGCGCAACTCCGCTTGCGAGAGGCGTTCGATCTCCGACCACAGGCCGGGATCGACCCTCAGGAGGAATGCCTTGCGCTCGGCCATCGCGCCCTCAGGTGTAGAGGGTTCCCGTGTTGACGATCGGCTGGGTATCGCGCTCCGAGCAAAGCACCACCATCAGGTTGGACACCATCGCGGCTCGCCGCTCGTCGTCCAGCTCCACGACGTTTTTCTCCGACAGGCTCTTGAGCGCCATCTCCACCATCGACACGGCGCCGATCACGATCTTGGAGCGCGCCGAGATCACCGCCTCGGCCTGCTGGCGGCGCAGCATGGCGCCCGCGATTTCCGGCGCATAGGCGAGGTGCGTGAGCTTGGCTTCCTCGATCTTCACGCCCGCGAGTTGCACGCGCGTCTGCAGTTCAGCGCGCAGGGCGTCGGCCACCACGTCGGCGCCCGCGCGCAGGGTGATTTCGTTGTCCGCGTCGTCCTCGTTGGTGTCGTAGTTGTACCCGGTGGCGACGTGGCGCAGGGCGGATTCGCACTGCACGCGCACGAAGCTCTCGAAATCATCGACGTCGAACTTGGCCTGCGCCGTGTCCTCCACACGCCAGACGACCACCGCACCGATCTCCACCGGGTTGCCGCGCTTGTCGTTGACCTTCAGCGTCTCGACGTTATGGTTGCGGGCGCGAACGCTCACGCGGCTGCGCGTGTTCCAGGGCAGCGTCCAGCGCAGGCCCGGGCGTCGTTCGGTGCCGAGGTAGTCGCCGAAGAGCAGGAGCACGCCGGCCTCGTTGGGCTGCAGCATGAAGAAGCCGCCGGCGATGAAAACGATCGCGAACAGGATGGCGATGCCCGGGATCACGAACGCCTGGCGCCCGACCGCCATGCCGGCGATGGCCAGTGCCAGCAGGCCGAGCAGCAGCAGCAGCATCGCGATGCCGTTCATGGTGAGGATCGATTTCTCGTAGGTGCCTTCGGTGCGGTAGTCGGCCATGTGTGTGCTCCCTGGGGCTGGCATTTAAACTGCTATTTATCTGATATCAGATTAATATCTGATGCCGCCCGATGTCAAGCGGCGGTTAGAATCAGGACATGAAGGACCTGGCAGTGCTGGATTCAGTCACGAAGCTCGACGCGACCCATCGCGGGGCGGTGGTGGTGTGTGGGTCCCCCGGCGCGCTCTACTCCGCCTGGCTGGCCGCCCACGCCCGGGTGCGGGCGGTGATCTTCAACGACGCCGGCATCGGCCGGCATTCCGCGGGAATCGCCGGCGTGGCCTGGCTGGACACCTTCGGCATCGCCGCCTGCGCCGTGGATTTCCGCACCGCTCGCATCGCCGACGGCATCGGCATGCTCGAAACCGGCGTGGTCACCACCGTCAACGATTCCGCCGCGGTCCACGGTTGCCTGCCAGGACACACCTGCCGCCAGGTCTCGAAGTGTTTGCTCGAGCACGCGCCCGAGGTCAAGAACCAGGAAGTGCCGGAGATCGGCGAGACGCGGCTGCGCATCGCCAATAGCGGACACCGCCAGGTCTGGGCGCTGGATTCCGTCTCCCTCGCGCGCGCCGAGGACAAGCGCGCGATCCTGGTCACCGGCTCCCATGGCGGGCTGCTCGGCGGCAAGGAAGACGACGGCGTCCTCGAAGTCGACGTCTTCGCGGCGTTTTTCAACGATGCCGGCGGGGGCAAGGATGACGCGGGCAACGCCCGCCTGCCGATCCTCGACGAGCGTGGCATCGCGGCCGCCACGGTGTCGTGCAACACGGCGCGCATCGGCGACGGCCGCTCCAGCTACGACACCGGCGTCATCGCCCGCATCAATGCGGTCGCGGGGCGGCTGGACATCAAGGAGGGAATGAGCGCGCGCGAAGCAGTGGCGCGCCTCGTCGGATTGGGTTGATCCCTAGGCGACGGTTTTCTCTGAAAAGCTCTGCCCGCCGCCGTAGCTTCCCAGCTCCTGCAGGGTGCCACCCTTGCGCAGCCTCACCGCGCAGTACTTCACCTCGGCGATCTTGCCGAACGGATCGAGCGCCGCATTGGTGAGCAGGTTGGCCGCGGCCTCGTAATAGGCGAACGGGATGAAGACCGAGCCGCGCGGAATGCCGTCGTCGACGCGCGCTGTGAGCGAGATCTCGCCGCGGCGCGACGCCACGGTGATTACGTCGCCACCTTCCGCGCCGATCGCCGCGAGGTCCAGCGGGTGCACCGAGCACACCGCGAGCGGCTCGAGCGCGTCGAGCACCGAAGCGCGCCGCGTCATCGAACCCGTGTGCCAATGCTCCAGCTGGCGCCCAGTGATCAGGACCAGCGGATATTCGGCATCCGGGCGTTCGTTGGCCGGGATGATGTCGGCCGGCACGAACTTGCCGCGTCCGTCGCTGGTGGGGAAGTCCTTGGTGAACACGACCGGTTGGCCGGGATCGTGCTCGTTGCGGCAGGGATAAGTGACCGATGACTGTTCCTGCAAACGCTCCCAGGTGATGCCAGCGATCGTGTCCATCGCCTGGCGCATCTCTTCGTACACCTCGGCGACGCCACTCTCCGGCCCCTGGTAGTTCCAGCCGCAGCCCAGCTTGTTGGCGAGCTGCTGGATGATCCACAGGTCCTGGCGCGCCTCGCCCGGCATGTCGAGCGCGCGCTTGCCGAGCTGCACCATGCGGTCCGTGTTGCTCACGGTGCCGGTCTTCTCCGGCCACGCCGAGGCGGGCAGCACCACGTCGGCGAAGTACGCCGTCTCGGTGAGGAAGATGTCCTGCACCACCAGCATGTCGAGGGATGCGAGGCCCTCGCGCGCGTGGTGCGCGTTGGGATCCGACATCGCGGGGTTCTCACCCATGATGTACATGCCCTTGATCCTGCCGTCGCACGCGGCATCCATGATCTCGACGACGGTGAGTCCCGCCTTGTGGTCGAGTTCCTGCCCCCAGAATTTCTCGAAGCGCGCGATCGCCTCCGGGTTGTCGACGCGCTTGTAGTCGGGGTACATCATGGGGATGAGCCCCGCGTCCGATGCGCCCTGAACGTTGTTCTGCCCGCGCAGCGGGTGCAGCCCCGTGCCAGGCCGGCCGATCTGGCCCGTCATCAGCGACAGCGCGATGAGGCAGCGCGCGTTGTCGGTGCCGTGCACGTGCTGCGAAATTCCCATGCCCCAGAGGATCATCGAGCCCTTCGACGTGGCATACGCTCGCGCCACCTCGCGCAGCGTCTCGGCCGGAATGCCGCAGAGCGGGGCCATCTTCTCGGGGCTGAAATCCTTCGCGTTTTCCTTCAGCGCCTCGTAGTTGCTGGTGCGCTGGCGCACGAACTCCTCATCCACCAGGCCCTCATCGATGATGGTGTGGATCATCGCGTTCAGCATCGCCACGTCCATGTCGGCGGTGAACTGCAGGTAGTGCCATGAGTGGCGCGCGAGGTCGTTGCGGCGCGGGTCCGCGACCACCAGCCTCGCGCCACGCTGCACCGCGTTCTTGATCCACGTCGCCGCGACCGGGTGGTTCGAGGTGGGGTTGGAGCCGATCAGGAAGATGAAGTCGGCGATCGCGACGTCGGACACCTGGTTGGACACCGCGCCCGAACCAATGCCTTCCAGCAGCGCGACCACGGACGATGCGTGGCACAGGCGCGTGCAATGGTCGACGTTGTTGGTACCGAAGCCGGTGCGCACCAGCTTCTGGAAGAGGTAGGCCTCTTCGTTCGAACCCTTGGCGCTGCCGAAGCCAGCGAGCGCGGAGGGGCCGATGGTGTCGCGAACCTTCTTCAATCCGTTGCCGGCCAGATCGAGCGCCTCTTCCCAGGTGGCTTCGCGGAACACTTCGCGCCAGCGCGTGGGATCCATGTCCATGTCATGGCCCTTGGGCGCATCCGCCTTGCGGATGAGCGGGGTGGTGAGGCGGTGCGGATGGGTTACGTAGTCGAAGCCGAAGCGCCCCTTCACGCACAGGCGCTCGTGGTTGGAGGGGCCGTCGCGGCCTTCCACACGCAGGATCCTGTTGTCCTTCACGTGGTAGGTGAGTTGGCAGCCGACACCGCAGAACGGGCAGACCGAATCGACTTCCTTGTCTGCCTTGATCGCGTACGCGAGCTTCGCCGGCGCGAGCGCTCCCGTGGGGCACGCCTGCACGCATTCACCACACGCGACACAGGTGGACTCACCCATCGGGTCGTCGAAGTCGAACACGATCTTGGAGTGGTCGCCGCGGAAGGCGTAGCCGATCACGTCGTTCACCTGCTCCTCGCGGCAGGCGCGCACGCAACGGGTGCACTGGATGCACGCATCGAGGTTCACGTCCATCGCGGGATGCGAGATGTCGGCCCTGGGCTGGTGGCGCGCCTCGAAGCGGCTTTGCTGCACGCCGAGCTCAGCGGCCCAATGGAAGAGCTCGTTGCCCCCGGGCTTGAGGTCTTCCATCGGAACGTCGGAGAGCAGCAGCTCCACTACCATCTTCTGCGAATGCAGCGCGCGCGTGGAAGTGCTTTCGACTTCCATGCCCTTCGCGGGTGCGCGGCAGCACGA
>JBDSMR010000185.1:0-37853 GCA_039915735.1 Usitatibacter sp.
TCGCGAAGCCGGGCAGCGAGGAGGAAACCTCGCTCTTCAATTCGATCAAGGCGCAGCTCGCGAAGGATCCGAAGTGGTACTCGACCCGGCTCGCCCAGGTGATGGGCGTGACCGAGGAGACCACCACCGGCGTGCATCGCCTGTACGAGATGGCCAAGGGCGGCCTGCTCCGCTTCCCGTGCATCAACGTCAACGACTCGGTCACCAAGAGCAAGTTCGACAACCTCTACGGCTGCCGTGAGTCGCTGGTCGACGGCATCAAGCGCGCCACCGACGTGATGGTGGCGGGCAAGGTCGCGCTGATCGCGGGCTATGGCGACGTCGGCAAGGGTTCGGCCCAGGCCATGCGCGCCCTGTCGGCGCAAGTGTGGGTCACCGAGGTCGACCCGATCTGCGCGCTCCAGGCCGCGATGGAAGGTTACCGCGTGGTGACGATGGACGAGGCCTGCGACAAGGTCGACATCTTCGTGACCGCCACGGGCAACTACAAGGTCATCACCCACGACCACATGAAGCGCATGAAGAACAACGCGATCGTGTGCAACATCGGGCACTTCGACAACGAGATCGACGTGGCCTCGCTCAAGCAGTACACCTGGGAGAACATCAAGCCCCAGGTCGACCACGTCATCTTCCCCGACGGCAAGCGCATCATCCTGCTGGCTGAGGGGCGCCTGGTGAACCTGGGCTGCGGCACCGGCCATCCTTCGTACGTGATGAGTTCGTCGTTCGCCAACCAGGTGATCGCGCAGATCGAGCTTTTCACCCGCCAGGCCGATTACCCGCTCGGCGTCTACGTGTTGCCGAAGCACCTCGACGAAAAGGTCGCGCGCCTGCAGCTCAAGACCCTCAACGCGAAGCTCACCGAGCTGCGTGATGACCAGGCTTCGTACATCGGCGTGGACAAGTCTGGGCCCTACAAGCCGGATACATATCGATACTAGGTAAAACGGGAACGGCGTTTGAGCGGTCCCTTCGGGGGCGCTCAACGCCCGCAAGCAGAAGGCACGTCGTGAACCACACCGCGCGAAAGTACAGCTTCGAGTTCTATCCACCCAAGACCGCGGACGGCGTCTCGAAGCTGCAGTCCACGGTGAAGCAGCTGGCGCAGCTCAAGCCGGACTTCTTCTCGTGCACCTATGGCGCGGGCGGGTCCACGCGCGAGGGAACGCTCAACACGGTGCTCAGAATTCGCGAGGCGGGCCACGCGGGCGCGCCCCACCTTTCCTGCGTGGCGTCCACGAAGGAAGATCTGCGCCAGGTGATCGAGGAGTACAAGTCGCATGGCATCCGCCACATCGTCGCGCTGCGTGGCGACCTGCCCAGCGGCCTCGCGGCGGCGGGTGATTTGCGCTATGCCTCGGAGCTGGTGGCGTACATCCGCGAGCTGACCGGCGACTGGTTCCACATCGAGGTCGCCGCGTATCCGGAATATCACCCGCAGGCACGCAAGCCGCAGCAGGACCTGCTGGCGTTCAAGGCGAAGATCGACGCGGGCGCCAACGCCGCCATCACGCAGTACTTCTACAACGCCGACGCCTACTTCAACTTCGTCGAGCAGGCGCAGGCCATCGGCATCGGCGTGCCGATCGTGCCGGGCATCATGCCGATCAACAATTTTTCCCAGCTGGCGCGTTTCTCGGATGTGTGCGGCGCCGAGATCCCCCGCTGGATGCGCCTCAAGCTCGAGGGCTACGGCGATGACGTCGCCTCGATCAAGGCCTTCGGCCTCGATGTCGTGACCCAGCTCTGCGACAAGCTGCTGGCGAGTGGCGCGCCCGGCCTGCACATCTACACCATGAATCAGGCCGGCCCCGCCTCGACGATCTGGCAGCGGCTGGGCCTGTAGCGCGCGGCCCCCGCGCTACAATCCCGGAAGAGAAATCGCCCGGGAGCTGCCGCCCTTGAACACCACCACGAAGGCCACCATCGACCCGGGCCAGCGCTCGGCGCTCGCGATGCAGATCCGGTCCCTGTCCGCCGACGAAGCCGCGGCCGTCATCGAAAGGGCGCAACCCGCGCAGGCCGCCGAGGCGCTGCAGGAGCTCAATCCGGCGATTGTCCAGTCGATCCTCGCGCAGCTCGACAAGGGCGCGCGCCGCCTGATCGCCGCATCCGCGCCGCCGGAGGTCGCGGAACAGTGGAAACGCAACACGCAGTACGACACCGGCACCATCGGCCACATGATGGAAGCGCCACTGGCCGTGTTCAGACCCGACATGACGGTGGGCGACGCGGTCGAGGCGTTGCGCCCGCTGGTGCGTTCCGCTTTCGTGACCTACATCTACGTCGCGGATGAATCGCAGAAGCTGGTGGGCCTGGTGACGATGCGCGACCTGTTGTTCAGCTCGCGCGAATCGCAACTGCGCGAGGTGATGCTGAGCAATCCCTTCTGCTTAAGACCCGGGCTCGAGTTGCCCGACGCGATGAAACTCACGCTCAACCGCCACTACCCGCAGTACCCGGTGTGTGACGCCGAAGGCCAGCTGGTGGGCCTGGTGAGGGGCGCGGCGCTGTTCGAGCTCGAAGCCTTCGAGATCACCGCGCAGGCGGGCTCGATGGTGGGTGTGGACAAGGAAGAACGTGTCGCCACGCCTTTCATGCAGAGCTTCAAGTTCCGTAATCCCTGGCTGCTGATCAACCTCGTCACCGCCTTCGCGGCCGGCGGCGTGGTGGCGCTTTTCCAGGGCACGCTCGACAAGCTCGTGATCCTCGCCACCTTCCTGCCGGTGCTCGCGGGCCAGTCGGGCAACACCGGCTGCCAGGCGCTGGCGGTGACGGTGCGCGGCATCACGCTGGGCGACATCAAGGCGGGTGGTGCGAGGAGCCTGGTGACGAAGGAAGCCCTGCTGGGCCTCGCCAACGGCGCTGTGACGGGCGTCATCTGCGGGGCGGCGATGTACTTCTTCGCGCTTTCGCAGTCATCGCCGTATGCTTTCATGCTGGGCCTGGTGGTCGCGCTGGCGATGATCGCCAGCTGCGCCATCAGCGGCATCTCCGGCGCGCTCGTGCCGCTGGTGCTCAAGCGTTTCGGGGCAGACCCGGCCACCGCCTCGAGCATCGTCGTCACCACCGCCACCGACGTGGCCAGCATGGGACTCATGCTGGGCCTGGCGGCGCTGATGATCCATTGAGAAGGGATACCATTGCGGCCATGAAGACCATCCTGCTCGCCCTGGCCCTCCTGCTGACGGCGCTTTCCGCCGGCGCGCAGGAACAGGCCTTCACCAATCGCGCGACCGACCTCAGGAGCGCCCCTGACGGCGCCACCGTCAAGGCGCTTCCCGACAACACGCCGCTCAAGGTGCTGCAGCGCGCCGGCGGATGGACCAAGGTCGACGCGGGTGGCCAGTCCGGCTGGGTGCGCGTCTTCCACCTGCGCTTTCCGGTGATCGCGGAAACCGGGTCCACGTCCTCCGGCAGCAATGTGCTTTCCGGCCTCGGCTCCGCGCTGGGTTTCGGACGGCAGAAATCGCAGAACACCACCATCGCGACCACGGGTATTCGCGGCCTCTCGAGTGAAGAGCTCAAGAACGCGTCCCCGAATGGCGAGGCGCTCAAGCGCATGCAGTCCTACCGCTCCGATGCGGGGGGCGCGGAACGCTTCGCGCGTGAAGGCAAGCTCAACGTCACCACGGTCGATTACCAGGAGTCGCGCCGATGAGAACCCTCCTGACGGCAGCACTGCTGGCCGCCTGCCTTCCCGCGAGCGCGCAGTTCGGCGGCCTCGGCAACCTCCTCAACAAGGGGGTGGAGACGGTCAAGAAGACCCAGGAGGCGAACAGGGAATTCACCACCGACGACGAGGTCGCCCTGGGTACCGGCATCACCGCCGGCGTGCTTGGCGCTTCGAAGCTGCATCCCGACCAGAACCTGCAGCGCTACGTGAACCGCGTGGGCAAGTGGCTGGCGATGCATTCGGACCGCCCCGGGTTGCCGTGGTCCTTCGGGGTGATCGATACCGAGACCATCAATGCCTTCGCGATGCCGGGCGGCATGGTGATCATTTCCTCGGGCCTGCTGAAGAACCTCGGCAGCGAGGCGGAACTCGCGGGCGCCCTGGCCCACGAGATCGCTCACGTGGTGATGAAGCACCAGCTCGCGGCGATCCGCTCGAGCATGAACAGCGACATCCTCGCCGGCATTGGCAAGGAAGTGGCGGGACAGGCGATCAGCAATCGCGTCGGCGGCAACGACGCGTTTGGCTTGAAGAGCGCGGCCGGTGGCGCGCTCGCAAGTGCCGGTGTCGACGCGGTCAAGAACGGCGTCTTCCTCCGCCCGCTCGACCGCGGCATGGAATACGACGCGGACCGCCTTGGCGTGGTCATCGCGGCCCGCAGCGGCTACGACCCGTACGGGCTCGTGGGCGTGCTCCAGGTCCTGTCGCAACTGAAGAGTGATGGCGGCGGCGCGGCCATCTTCGACACGCACCCCGCGGCGGGAGAGCGCATCGACGAGCTCGAGAAGTTCATGCCGACGATCGCCGATCGGCTTCCGCCGACGATGCCGCAGCTCGAAGCCCGCTTCAAGCAGGTGGTGAAGTAGCTTTCGGGAACGGGTGGCCGGTCCAGGCCACCCGCCGTCGCACTACCTAGGCAGCCACGACCTTCTTCGGCGCGTGAGCGACGCCCGCCACGTGCTGCGCGGCGTAAGCGTGGTGCGCCGCAGCCTCGGCCTCGCCCACCCTGATCGGCAGCCCCATGTCCATCAGCACCGAACCCAGCGCGGAGAGGCACAGCATCACGTTCTCGGGGCGGCACGAGTAACCCATCAGGCCGAAGCGCCAGATCTTGCCCTTGAGCGGACCGAGGCCCGCGCCGATCTCGAGCGAGAAATCGGAGAGCAGCGTCTTGCGCACCGCTTCCTCGTCGACTCCCGCCGGGCACAGCACCGCATTCATCTGCGGCAGCTGGTACTTCTCCTCGACCAGGAACTTGAGCCCCATGGCCTCCAGGCCGGCCTTCAGCGCCAGGTGGTGGCGGCGGTGCCGCGCCCAGCTCTTGTCGAGGCCTTCTTCCTGGATGAGCAGCAGCGCCTCGTGCAGCGCGAAGAGTGAATTGGTGGGCGCCGTATGGTGGTACGTGCGGTTGGTGTTTCCCCAATAGCTCGCGAGCAGCGTCATGTCCATGAACCAGCTGTGGATCTTGTCCTTGCGGCTGGAGACGTATTCCACCGCGCGAGCGGAGAACGAAACCGGTGAAAGGCCCGGCGTGCACGACAGGCACTTCTGGCTGGCCGAGTAGACCGCGTCGATGCCCCATTCGTCGATGCGCACCGGTGTGCCGCCGAGCGAGGTCACCGCATCCATGATTGTCATCGCGCCGTGTTTCTTCGCGATGGTGGCGAGCGCCTTCGCATCCGACTGCGCGCCGGTGGACGTTTCGGCGTGCACGAACGCGAGGATCTTCGCATCGGGATGTTTCCTGAAAGCGTCCTCGACCTTCTGCGGGTCAACCGGCTTGCCCCATTCGTCGTCGACCACCACCGCGACGCCGCCGCAGCGCTCGACGTTCTCCAGCATGCGGCCGCCAAACACGCCGTTGCGGCACACGATCACCTTCGTGCCGGGCGCAACGAGGTTCACGAAGCAGTACTCCATGCCGACGGAGCCGGGACCGGAGACCGGGAAGGTGAGCGCGTTGTCCGTCTGGTAGACGTAGCGCAGCAGCGCCTTCAACTCCTCCATCATCTCGACGAACACGGGGTCGAGGTAGCCGATGGCGGGCTGGCTCATGGTGGTGAGCACGCGCGGGTGGATTTCCGTGGGGCCCGGGCCCATCAGCGTGCGCTGTGGCGGATGGAACGAGGTGATCTTCCGGGTTGATGCGATCTGCTTGAGCGTCATGGAGAGTCCTGGGACGCGTCGCGTACGATGCGCGGCACGAGATTGATGGGTGTTGGTTGCGGCTCGCCGGTGGCCTCGATGATTGCGAAGTCGAACAGGGAGCGGTCCAGCAGGTGCGAAGGCGCGACATTGGTGAGCGCGCCGAAGATGGATTCGATACGGCCGGGATTCTGTTTTTCCCATTCGCGCAACATCGACTTCACCTGCTTGCGCTGCAGTTGCTCCTGGGAGCCGCAGAGGTCGCAGGGAATGATGGGGAATGCGCGCAGCTGCGCGTACGCCTCGAGGTCGGCTTCGTCCACGTAGGCCAGCGGGCGGATGACCACGTGTTTGCCGTCGTCGGAGACAAGCTTGGGCGGCATCGCCTTCATCCTGCCGCCGAAGAACAGGTTGAGGAAAAACGTCTCGAGGATGTCGCCGCGATGGTGGCCGAGCGCGATTTTCGTGGCGCCGATCTCGCCGGCGACGCGATAGAGCGCGCCGCGCCGCAGCCGCGAGCACAGGCTGCACATCGTCTTGCCCTCGGGGATCACGCGCTTGACCACGCTGTAGGTGTCCTGGACTTCGATGCGGAAATCCACGCCCACGGACTTGAGGTAGTCGGGCAGCACGTGCTCCGGGAAACCGGGATGGCGCTGGTCGAGGTTCACCGCGACGAGCTCGAACGGCACCGGCGATTTTTCGCGCAGGCGCATGAGCACGTCGAGCATCGCGTAGCTGTCCTTGCCTCCAGACAGGCAAACCATCACCTTGTCGCCGGCCGAGATCATCGAGAAGTCGGCAATTGCCTGGCCCACCTGCCGGCGCAGGCGCTTGGCGAGCTTCGCGCCCTCGAATTCGGTCTTCCGGGTATCGACTGCTGCCGTCACGGGAAAATGCCCTAGATGTGGATTCCACGCCCGCCGTCAACGGCCAGGACCTGGCCAGTCACGAAGGGCGCATCAAGAAGCAGATATTTTACCGCGCCGGCCACATCCGCCGGTTCCCCGATGCGTGCGAGCGGCGTCTGGGCCAGGATCCGGGCTTTTTCGCCGGCCGGGAAGTGTTCCCCGCCCTCGGGCCACAGGATCGCCCCGGGCGCGACACCGTTGACCCGCACCTCCGGCCCCAGTTCGAGGGCCAGCGATCGCGTGAGGCCCGCCAGGCCGCTCTTGGCGATCGAATAGACCACGAAGTCCTTCAAGGGCCGCTCGGCGTGGATGTCGACCACGTTGACGATGGCCCCGCCGGTCTTGCGCAGGTGCGGGGCGGCGGCCTGGGCGAGGAACAGCGGAGCACGCAGGTTGCTGCCGATGAGCTCCTCCCATTGCGCGGCATCGATCGAGCCCATCGGCGTCGGGTGGAATGAGGAGGCATTGTTTACCAGTCCGTCGAGGCGGCCGAAGGCTGCCGCCGCTTCGCCGGCAAGCCGGGGCAGGGCCTCGAGGTCGAGCAGGTTGGCCTGGACCACGGCGCAGGAGCCGGGGCGGATGGCGATTAGCCTTGCCGACAGCGCCTCGGCCTCGGCACGCGAGCGATTGCAGTGCAGCACGACATTGGCGCCGGCCGCGTGGAGCGCGTGGGCGATGGCGGCGCCGATGCGCCGCGCCGCTCCGGTGACGAGGACCGCGCGTTGCTGCATGTTATATTTTCGCCGCGCACATGAAACGAAGTCGAAGTGTAGCCGAAGGCTCCTCGATGCCGACCTCCCCCGATCCCCTGTTGCCCAACCCGTCCCCCGACGCGGCCGTGCATTCTCACAAGCTGGCCGAGCACATCGCGGGCGTGATCGCCGCCGAAGGCGACTGGATCCCGTTCTCACGCTTCATGGAGCTGGTGCTCTATGCCCCCGGCATGGGTTACTACACGGCCGGCGCGCGCAAGTTCGGCTCGGGAGGTGATTTCGTCACCGGCCCGGAAATCTCGGACATGTTCGCCAAGTGCATGGCTCGCCAGGCATTGCAGGTGCTGGAGGCCACGGGCGGCGACATCCTCGAACTGGGGCCGGGTTCCGGTGCGCTGGCCGCCGACCTCTATGGCGAGCTCAAGTCCCTGGGCCGCGCTCCGCGAAATTATTTCCTTCTCGAAGTGAGCCCGGATCTGCGTGATCGCCAGCGCGCGCGCATCGCCAGCCGATTCCCCGAGGACATGGACCGATTCACCTGGCTCGACGAGCTGCCGAAGAACATCCGCGGCCTCGTGATCGCCAATGAGGTGCTCGACGTCGTGCCCTTCGCCCTGGTGCATCGCCGGGACGGCGTGGTGATGGAGCGCGGCGTGATCGTGAGCGACGCCGGCTTTGCCTGGGACAACGCGGGCATTCCCGAAGGTGACCTCAAGAGGCGCGCCAACTCCATCCTTCCGCCGGGCGAATACGAATACCTCACGGAAGTGGGCCTGGCCTCGGAAGCGCTGGTGCGCACCATCGCCGAGTCACTCGAAGCCGGCGCGGCGCTCTTCATCGACTACGGCTTCTCGCAGCACGAGTACTACCATCCGCAGCGCTCCATGGGCACGCTGCGCTGCCACTACCGCCACCGCTTCCATGGAGACCCGTTTTTCATGCCGGGACTCCAGGACATCACCGCGCACGTCGATTTCACGGCGATGGCGCGCGCGGCTGAGGAGGGCGGGGCGGAAGTGGAGGGCTTTACCACGCAGGCGTATTTCCTGATTTCATGCGGGCTCGCGGTGCTGGTCTCGGCGGGCGACCCGACCGCCACGTTGTCACGCGTGAAAGCCACCAGCGCCGTGCATCGGTTGATCAGCCCGTCGGAAATGGGCGAACTCTTCAAGGTGATGGGGATCACCAAGGCAATGACCGGGCCGCTGCTCGGATTCCAGTCGGCACGGCACCTGCCGTTCTAGGTTTCGCCAGCGCGGCCCCTGGCCGGCGCGCCAGCCTCGCCTGTTTTCTACTCCCAGGGCGGGCACCAACGTTGTCGCAGATCAAAGCTCGCCCCCTCCAAGCCTTCATGCTGGCGTTCTGGACTCAGGAGGCGGGCGATGGGCGGCGATCAGGATCGAATCAGGGCGGCGGCGCAATGAGCGTCGCCACCGGTTTCGTGGTGAGCTTCCTCGTGTTCCTGGGCGTGGTGGCCACGGGCCTCGCGATTGCGCATGCCCTGAAATCAAGGGCGCTCGCGCGCCCACCTGCGCCCACCCCAAGCGCCGCGCCACACCCGGGCCCACGGACGAAGCCTGTGCCTCACGCGCGCGTTGAAAGGGCAAGCGCCGCCCCATCCGCGGCGGCGGGTTTCGGCAAGGACGACCCAATGGAGGCCGCGCTCAGGTCGAAGATCCGCGACCGCTACATCGCCGCGCGATTCGCAGGCATCGCGAAGTGCAGCGCGGACCTGCGCAACTTCGAGCGCACGATCAAGGCGGCGCGGCTCATCTTCGAGGAAGACCGCGGCGAGCGGGCGCTGGAGCTGCTCGCCCTGGCCATCGAGGAGGATCCTGCATGCGAGCCGACCCGGCTCGCCCAGCTCGAGCTCGCCTTCCTCCTGCACGACGCCTCCCTCTTTGGCGAGGCCGCGCGCGAGTTCCGGCAACTCAACCCCCAAAGCCCCGCGTGGGGCGAGGTGGCGCGCCTCGGGCGCACCCTCGCGCCCGACGTGGAGCTCTTCGGCCCGTCGCAGGCGCCGGGCGCCCACGAACATTACGGCGCCTGGCCGGAAATGCCGAACTGGCTGCATGCGTCGTGGGATCTCACCCCCGAAGTCCGCGCGACCGACTTCCACCGTGCCGTGATGGCGAGCCCGCCGACGGGCGTCGCCGGCGCCGGCCCCTAGGGCGACGACCATGGAACTCGAACTCCTGCCTTCATGCACCGTGTCATCCGACGAGCTGGCGGTATTCGCGCGCCGCGTTGCCGTGCTGCGGGACGCGGCGGGCGTACTCACTCCCGCCCAAATGGCCGCCCAGTTCATGGAGCTGCACATCGACCTCCAGCGCTTCGTGGGCGAGCTTCAGCGCTCCCTGGTGGTCTCCTCCCTTGACTGGACCGACGAGGACAGGGCAATAGGCCGGTGGATCCACGACATGCACTCCCGCGTCGCGCAGATCGGGCGCAGCGCCATGGAGCGCGCGCGCACCGAGGACGAGGAGGCCGCGTTCCTGCTGTGCGCGCTTACCTTCCACTACATGGGGGAATGCGAGAAGTGGGACGTCGCCCTCCACGCTCATCACGAGCACGACTTCGCCGCGCTCCATGCGCTCATGCGCTGGGCGATCTCGAGCGGACGGGCGCGCGACCATAACCCGCTCGCGCTCCACGGACGCTCGATCTCGTGCACGCTCGAAGGGCTGTACTTTCGCGTCCTGATGCTGGCGCGCTTCAGCGCGGGAAACCTGAATGCCAAGCAGATCGAGATCCTCGATGCGTGGATCCTCACCTGGCTTCCCGTTGTTGCCGCGGTGGGCGAAGCGCCACCCGGTTCGGCCCTGCGCGTCGACCTCGATTCGAGCGCCGGGCTGCAGCGTGGTCCGCGGCCGGGCCCGGGCCCGAGCCTCTACCTGCCCCAGGAGCCGATCGAGAGGGCGTACCGCTCGATCGTGCACGCATTCCACGAGGGGCGCATGCTGCCGCCGGAAGGGCTTTCCAGCGAATTGAGGGTCGAGGAGCACGTGGCGGTGCTCGACCTGGTGCGCAAGGGCCTCGACGAATCGGAGGAAGTGCCGCGGCCCCGCGCGGCGCGGCGCGAGGTCAGCGTCGTCGTGGAAATCTTCATCGGGATCGCCGAGATCGTGCGCGAGGCACGCAACCCTTCGGCGCACCTGTCCGGCGCGATGGCGCTGCGGTCGGTCAAGGCGATCACCCAGGGCGGCACGCCCGGTCACGAGAGGCCCATCGAGGAAATCTATGACCAGCAGCGCCGCGTCGCGCAGATGCTGGACCGCAGCGAGCGGGGCATGCGGATCGAAGCCCTTGCCGACTCGTGCGCGGACGTTGCGCCCGGGGACGTCATCGGCGTGAAGGTGGACGGGGCCTTGCACCTCGGCAGCGTGGCGCGCGTCACACCATCGTCCTCGAGCGACGGATTGACTCTGGGAGTGAGCCTATTCGGCCTTGCTTCGCGCCTGGTTCGCGTGGTCCCTGCCGGCGAAGGGCCCGGCGAGGGCGTTTTGCTCATGTTCGTGGGCGGGGACGACGCGAGCGGCCGCCACGACGGCTTCCTCGTCGGCGAGCGGTTCTTCTCGGAGGACAGGGTGCTGGATGTCGCGCTGGGTCCCGAACGTTTCAGCCTGCGGCTGAACCGGGTGCGCGACCGCGGGCGCGGCTGGATCCTGGCCGGCTTCGAGATCGTCTAGTCGGCGCAAGCGGCGCTATAGCCTCCCTGGGCCGCATCCCTGGGGGCAATCGCGAGCCTCGCCTGACGCGTCATCCCTTCAGCGCCGCGAGCACCTCGTCCAGCATCTTCTTTGCGTCGCCGAAGAGCATCCGGTTGTTCTCCTTGTAGAAGAGCGGGTTGTCCACACCCGCGTAACCGGAGGCCATGCTGCGTTTCATCACGATGGAGGTATGTGCCTTCCACACCTCGAGCACCGGCATGCCGGCGATCGGGCTCGCCGGATCTTCCTGCGCGCTCGGGTTCACGATGTCGTTCGCGCCGATCACCATGGCGACGTCGGTATCGGGGAAGTCGCCGTTGATCTCGTCCATCTCGAACACGATGTCGTAGGGCACCTTGGCTTCGGCCAGCAGCACGTTCATGTGTCCCGGCATGCGCCCGGCGACCGGGTGGATGCCGAAGCGCACCGTCTTGCCGAGCTCGCGCAGCCGTTTGGTGATCTCGAACACCGTGTGCTGCGCCTGCGCCACCGCCATGCCGTAGCCGGGCACGATGACGACAGTCTTGGCTTCCCTGAGGATCTCCGCGGTTTCCTGCGCGCTCACCGACACCACTTCGCCCGCGGGTTGTGCCGCCGCGCCGCTCGCTGATGCCGGTGCGGGCGCGCCGCCGCCGAACCCCCCCGCGATCACGCTGAAGAAGTTGCGGTTCATCGCGCGGCACATGATGTAGGAGAGGATCGCGCCGCTCGAACCCACCAGCGCGCCGGTTACGATCAGCAAGTCGTTGGAGAGCATGAAGCCGGTCGCCGCCGCCGCCCAACCGGAGTAGCTGTTGAGCATCGACACCACCACCGGCATGTCCGCGCCGCCGATCGCCATCACCATGTGCACGCCGAAGAGCAGCGCGATCACGGTCATCACGACAAGCGGCGTCATGCCCTGGTCGATCGAATGAGCACGCATGAAGGCGTAGCCGAAATAGATCACCACCAGCAGGCCCGCGAGGTTGAGCCAGTGGCGCGCGGGTAGCAGCAACGGCTTGCCGCCGATGCGCCCGGAGAGCTTTCCGAACGCGATAACCGAGCCGGAAAGGGTCACCGCGCCGATCAGCACGCCGACGTAGACCTCCATGTGGTGGATCGCGCTCTCGGCGCCGGTCATGCCTGCTGAAGCGGTCGGGTCGATGTAGCTCGCATACCCCACGAGTACGGCCACCAGGCCGACGAGGCTGTGCATGAAGGCGACCAGCTCGGGCATCTGCGTCATCTTTACGGTG
This sequence comes from Usitatibacter sp., assembly GCA_039915735.1. Classification (GTDB taxonomy): domain Bacteria; phylum Pseudomonadota; class Gammaproteobacteria; order Burkholderiales; family Usitatibacteraceae; genus Usitatibacter. Next base: position 12,397 of record JBDSMR010000185.1, read on the forward strand.
CGCGCGAGGTAGAGGCCGACGGCGCCGCCCGCGACCAGCGCGATTGCTATCCACGCGATGCCGTTGGGCGAGACGCGCGGGCCGAACACGGTGGCCAGCACGGCGATCGCCATGCCGATCATTCCGTAGAGGTTGCCGCGGCGCGAGCTCTCGGGATTGGAGAGGCCACCCAGGCTCAGGATGAACAGGATGATGGCGGCGATGTAGGAAACGGTGGCCAGGCTCGAGGACATGTCGTCTCCTATTTCTGGAACATCGACAGCATGCGTTGCGTCACCGCGAAGCCGCCGAACATGTTGATGGCGGCCAGCGCGATACCCGCGACCGCGAGCCAGCGGATGATTTCGTCGGGGCGCGCGCCTTCACCGGCGACGGCGGCGACCATGGGTGGTGCGATCTGCACCAGCGCGCCGATCACGATGATGCTGCTGATCGCGTTGGTGACGCTCATGAGCGGGGTGTGCAGCGCGGGAGTCACGTTCCACACCACCATGTAGCCGACGAAACAAGCCAGCACGAACACGGTGAAGTGGCCGAGGAACGCGGCGGGTGCATAGGTTCCGATGAGCAGGAACAGCACCGCGGCGACCGCGAACACGATGGTCAGCGTGCCGGCGGCCATCGGGGCGCCGGCGCCATGGCCCTTCTTCTTCTCCGCGGCGATCGGCAGGGGTGTGGCAGCCTTCGCGGGTGGTGCGGCGGACAGCTTCGGCGCCGGAGGCGGCCAGGTGACGGCGCCATCCTTGATCACCGTGGTGCCGCGGATGACCTCGTCATCCATGTTGACGTTGTAGACGCCGTCCTTGGCCTTGGTGAGGTCCTCGGAGAGGCGCAAGAGGTTGTTCGCGTAGAGCGTGCTCGCCTGCGTGGCGAGGCGGCTGGGCAGGTCGGTGTAGCCGATGATGATCACGCCGTGCCGGGTCACGACCTTGCCGGGTTCGGTGAGCTCGCAGTTGCCGCCCTGTTCCGCGGCCATGTCGACGATCACGCTGCCCGGCTTCATCGACTGCACCATCTCGGCGGTGATGAGCTTGGGCGCGGGCTTGCCGGGGATCAGCGCCGTGGTGATGATGATGTCGACTTCCTTCGCCTGCGCCGCGAACACCGCGCGCTGCGCTTTCTGGAAGCCTTCGCTCATGACCTTCGCGTAGCCGCCGACTCCGGCGCCTTCCTCCACGTATTCGACCGGCACGAACTCGCCGCCGAGCGAACGGATCTGGTCGCCCACTTCAGGACGCGTGTCGTTGGCGCGCACGATGGCACCTAGGCCGGAGGCCGCGCCGATCGCCGCGAGCCCCGCGACACCCGCGCCGATGATGAAGACCTTGGCCGGGGGCACCTTGCCGGCGGCGGTGATCTGGCCGGTGAAAAAGCGACCGAAGTGGTGGGCGGCCTCGATCACCGCGCGGTAGCCGCCGATGTTCGCCATGGACGAAAGAGCGTCCAGCTTCTGCGCGCGCGAGATGCGCGGCACGCTGTCCATCGCGAGCACGGTCACCTTCCTCGCGGCGAGTTTCTGCAGCAGCTCCGGGTTCTGCGCGGGCCAGATGAAACTCGCGAGGATCTGTCCCTCGTGCATGCCGGCGACTTCGTCGAGGTTCGGAGCGCGCACCTTGAAGACGATGTCGGCGCCGGACCAGACGGCGGCCGCGTCGGCAACCACTTTCGCGCCGGCAGCGGTGTAGGCGTCGTCGCTGATGCTGGCGGCCTCACCGGCGCCGGCCTGGACGATCACGCTGAAACCCAGCTTGGCGAGTTTCGGCACCACCTCGGGCACCGTCGCGACGCGTTTCTCGCCAGGGAAGATTTCCTTGGGAACGCCGATCACCTGTGCCATTTGTTATTCCTCCAAGTCTTGTTTTGGGTACGCCGCCTGGGGCGGACCGATACGATTCTACTGGCAACGCAAGCCGTGCCCATCGGGTATTCTTCGAGGGTAGCCATAAGAATCCCCAACAGGAGAGAGACATGAAGCGAATCACGCTGGCGCTGAGCGCCCTTGTCGCCGCCTTCGGCCTGGTCACCGCCGACGCGCAACAGGGCAAGACCCGCATTTCCATCGGTACCGGCGGCACGGGCGGCGTTTATTACCCGCTCGGCGGCGGCCTGGCCGCGATCCTCACCAAGTACGTGCCGGGCGTCGATGCCACGGCGGAGGTGACCGCCGGCTCGATCGCGAACCTGCAGCTCATCAGCGCGGGCAAGTCCGAGCTCGCCTTCACCATGGCCGACGCGGCCTGGGACGCGCAGAACGGCCTGGAGAAATTCAAGGACAAGAAGATCCCGCTGCGCTCGATCGCGGTGTTTTATCCCAACCGCATGCAGGTGATCTCGATCGAGGGCAAGGGCATCAACAAGTTCTCCGACCTCAAGGGCAAGCGCGTCTCCACCGGCGCTCCTGCGAGCGGCACCGAAGTGATGGCCATGCGCCTGATCGAGGCCTTCGGCCTCGACCCCGACAAGGACATGACGCGCGAGCGCCTCTCGGTCGCGGAAAGCGTGAACGCCCTCAAGGACCGCAAGATCGACGCGCTCTTCTGGGTCGGCGGTGTGCCGACGCCATCGATCACGGACCTGGCGGCGACCCCGGGCATGAAGATCAAGGTGATCGACCATGGCGATGGCGCCGAGAACATGCGCAAGAAATACGGCCCGATCTACGTGAAGAACAAGATCCTCGCCCGCGCCTATCCCGGCGATGACGTCGACACCACCAACGTCGACGTCTGGAACCTGCTGGTGGTGCCGGAGAACGCGGACGAGAAGCTGGTCTATGAAATCACCAAGGTGCTGTTCGAGAAGAAGGAGGAGCTGGTGCGTGTCCACAAGGACGCCTCCTTCCTGGAGCTCGCCAACCAGACTACCAACGCCTCGCCCATCCCGTTCCATCCGGGCGCGCTGCGTTACTTCAAGGAAAAGGGCCTCAAGTTCTGACGCCTGCCGGGGACGGTCCGAAGGCCCGCTTCGGCGGGCTTTTTCATTTCAACTAATTGATTTTAAAGTGGTCATTAATATATTTGTTGCAGCGCACCAAATAAATCTTGACTTCAGTGCATGGCGGCCTAAAATGGTATTTGTGCAGTGCAGCAATCAGCCGCAAACCCAACGCAAAGGACACCACATGTTCAAGATCGACCAGTTCACCGCCGCCAACGAGGCCGCCATCGCCCAGTTTTCCCAGTTCGCCCAGATGTCCCTCTCCAACATGGAAAAGCTCGCCCAGCTCGGCCTGAGCGCCACCCGCGAGAGCGTCGAACAGGCCACCTCCCACGCCCAGGCCCTGGCCGGCGCGAAGGATGTGTCCGAATTCATCGCCATGAACTCCGCCGCCGTCGAGCCGGTCGTCAAGCGCGCCTACGCCTACTCGCGCAGCGCATTCGAGACCGCCGCTGAGACCAACAGCGCGATCAAGAGCACGTTCGAGAAGCAGGCCGCCGAATACAACCGTGTCGCGGTCGCCGCGCTCGAAGAGGCCTTCAAGTACGCGCCCACCGGCTCCGAAGCCGTGGTCGACAACATGAAGACCGCCATGGCCGCCGCCCAGAGCGCCTACAACAACTTTGCCTCGATCAACAAGCAGATCTATGACACGGTCGAGAAGTCCGTCGAGCAGAACGTCGCCACGGTGAAGTCGGCCACGTCGAAGGCCCGCGCCAGGAAGCGCTAAGCACGCGCCGCTGCAAGAACACGCCTCCGGTCAAATGACCGGGGGCGTTTTCGTTTTTGGGCTCAAGATACGGCGATGGCAGAACCGCTGAAGAGCCGCTTCGGGCCGCAGGTCCCGAAGCGCATCGCCACGATGATCGCGGAAGTGCATCCGGCATTCCCGGTGAAGGAGTTCGTGCGTGATTCGCTCGAGGGCTACGAGGCGCTCGACCTCATGGCGAGGGCGCGCCAGATTGCGCAGGCGTTGCGCACGCACCTTCCGCATGAGTTCCCGCATGCGGCCGAAATCCTGGTGCGCTCGCTCGGTCCCGTGCTCGTCGCCTCCACCAGCAACGGCATGGCGCCTTTCCTCTACCTGCCGCACGTCTTCTTCGTCGGCGACCATGGCCTCGATTACTTCGAGGACGCGATGCGCGCGCAATACGCGCTCACGCAGCGCTTTACCGCCGAGTTCAGCATCCGCCCATATCTCGAGCGCCATCCGGACAACACCCTGGCGCGGTTGCGCGAATGGGCCACGGATCCAAGCGAGCACGTGCGCCGGCTGGTTTCCGAGGGCACGCGGCCGCGCCTGCCGTGGGCGCGGCGCCTGCGCCAGTTCCAGCTCGACCCGCGCCCGGTGATCGAGCTGCTCGAGCTGCTGAAGGACGACCCCGCGCTCTACGTGCGCCGCTCGGTCGCCAACAACCTCAACGACATCGGCAAGGACCATCCGGAGATCCTGTTCGCCACCACGCGCCGCTGGCTCGAGGGCGCGGACGCGAATCGCAGGTGGATCGTCACGCATGCGCTGCGCTCTTCGGTCAAGCGCGGCGAGAGCGGTGCGCTCGAGGTGCTGGGCTACGGCGCGGTGCCCCGGGTGGAGTTGCGACGCATCTCGATCACTCCCAGGCTCGCGCGCATCGGCGGCTCCATCACCGTCGACTTCGAGGTGGCGAATCCCTCGCGGCGCGTGCAGGAGATCCTGGTGGATTTCCGCGTGCACTTCGTGCGGGCCGGTGGCCGCAGCCGGCCCAAGACGTTCAAGATGTCACGCCTCACGCTGGCCGCGGGCGAATCGGCGCGGCTCACGCGCAAGGTCTCGCTCGCGGAGATGACCACGCGCAAGCACTACCCGGGGCGCCACGTGGTTGATGCGCTGGTGAACGGGCGGCCGATGCCGCTCGGGGAATTCCGGATCGCGGGCTAGTTTCCGCTCACCGGTTGCAGCGTGGCGATGGCCGCGAGGCGCGCGCGCCGGATCGAGCCCGCGATGTCCTGCGGATGCTCGCGCGAAATGGCGCCGGCATCGACGTTGCGCGCGCTTTCAAGTGCGCTCGCCAGTCCCGCGCGCAGCGCCCGCGCTTCGCCGACATCACACTCGGCAACCTCCAGCAGCCGATCGAGCCGGTCGGGACGCCGGAACGCATCGGTGCGTTCCAGCAGTGACAGCGTGGACTGCGCATCGAGTGGCTGTTCCAGCAGCTCGCGTTCCTGGATCGCCAGGCGCGCCAGGTCGCGGCACTCGGCCGGCGCATTCACCCGCTGCGCCAAGGCAGCCGCGTCCTTGGCGGGAAGGTCGAGCACCAGCAACGCATAACGCACCGGCAGCGTGAAACCCGAGCTTGCCGCACGTCCCAGCCGCACCGCCAATTGTTCGGGCGCCTGCGGTTGCGAATACGCGCCATCGAGCTCCGGCAGCACACGCGCGAGAGCGCCGCATTCACGCAGCACCGCGATCATCCTCGCGGGGTTCTTCTCCATCAGGCCGCGCGCCAACTCCTGCCATACGCGTTCGGGCACCAACGCGTCCGCCTCGCCGCGCTCGACCATCGAGATCATCAGCGCAAGTGTCTCGGGGGCGATCGCGAAATTGAAACGCGCAGTGAAGCGCGCGACACGCAGGATGCGCACCGGGTCTTCCGCGAAGGCCTCGCTCACGTGGCGCAGGATGCCGGCCTTCACGTCGGCAGCACCGTTGTACGGATCGACGAGCTTGCCGTCTTCACCCATCGCCATCGCGTTGATCGTGAGGTCGCGGCGCCGCAGGTCGTCCTCGAGCGTCACATCGGGTGCGGCGTGGAAACTGAAACCCCTGTAGCCCGGCCCGGTCTTGCGCTCCGTGCGCGCGAGCGCGTATTCCTCGTGGGTTTGCGGATGCAGGAAGACCGGGAAGTCCGCCCCCACGGGCTTGAAGCCGCGCGCCAGCATCTCGTCCGGATGCGCGCCCACCACCACGTAATCGTGGTCCTGCACCTCGAGGCCGAGGATCTGGTCACGCACCGAGCCGCCGACCCGGTAGATCTTCACCTAGCGGCCCGCGTTTTGGCGGTAGCGTGCGTAGCGGGCGCGCGCGAGGGTGGCGGCAAGGTAAGCGGGCACGATGGCCTCGAGCGCTGAAGGCTGGAAACCGAACACGGCGGGGAAGGGCCCTGGGCAGGTGTTGTCCAGGCTCATCGAGCGCAGGTTGTCGCGCGTCATCAGCTTGCCGGGCAGGTGCTCGAGCGCGAAGGCCTGCAGCGAGGCGAGCGCGCCGGGCAACGCCCACACCCTGCGCGGCTTGCCGATGGTGGCGCCTACGAAGCGCACCAACTCTTCGAGCGTGTACGCCTTCGGACCACACAACGAGTAAACCTTGCCGAAATGCCGCGATTCGCCGAGGCACTCCGAGATGCAACGCGCGACATCGTTGACCCAGACCGGCTGGAAACGCGCGTGCGCGCCGCCCAGCGGGATCAGCGGGAAGAGGCGCAGCAGCGTCGCGAACATGTTGAGGAATCGATCGTCCTCGCCGAACATCACCGAGGGCCGGAAGATCGTGACCGGGAGGATGCCGGCGTCGTCCTTCACCGCAGCCTCGCCCTGCGCCTTGGTCCTGAGGTATTCGCTCGGGCCCGATTCGGACGCGCCCAGCGCGCTCATGTGGACCAGGTGGCGCACGCCCGCGCTGCGGCATGCCTCGGCCACCCGGGTGGGCAGCTCCACGTGGCAGCCGCGGAAACTCTGGCGGCCCGTTTCGTGAAGGATGCCGACGAGGTTCACGACCGCGTCCATGCCTTCGAAGGCGCGTGCGAGCGTGGCGGTGTGGTGCGGGTTCGTCACCATCAGCTCTACGGTCGGAAGGACGGCCAGCGCCATCGCCGGGGGGCGGCGGCGCGTGAGGACACGGACCTTGATGCCGCGGCCGGCAAGCTGCGCCGCCACCGCGGCCCCGACGAAGCCGCTGCCCCCTACGATGCAGGTGTTGCGGATCTTCATGTCAGGGGATGGCGTTGGTGGCGACGGTGCCGGCGGGTTCGCTGGTGCGCCCCGGAACGGTACCCAGCAGCTGGTGCAGGCTGCCATTCTTGCCGGTGAGTCGGTGGCGATAGAACCAGGCGTTGGCGAAGACCTTCTTCACGTAGTCGCGTGTTTCCGAAAACGGGATGGTCTCCGCATAAATCGCGCCTTCGAGCGGACGCTCGTCACGCCAGCGACGCGCGCGGCCCGGCCCGGCGTTGTAGGCGGCAGTGGCCAGCAGCGGATGGCCGAGGTCATCGAGGACGCGGCGGAAGTAATACGTGCCCATGCGGATGTTCACTTCCGGCTGCGTCAGCATGTCCTGGCTGTAGGACGCGATCGGTATCTGCTTCGCCACCCAGCGCGCGGTAGCAGGCATCAGCTGCATCAGTCCCGTGGCGCCCACGCGCGATCGCACGTCGGCGATGAAGCGGCTTTCCTGGCGAATGATCGAATAGACGATGGCTTCATCCAGGTCCCACTGGCGCGCGGATGCGGCGAGCGTCTCGCGATGCGGGATGGGATAGCGCTGCGTGAAATCGTGGATCTGCACCGTCTTGTCCGCGGTATTGATGGCACGGTCCGGCTCGTTGGCCTGGCGGGCCGCCTCGGCGGCCGCGAGCAGCTCGCGGTCGTCCAGTCCGCGCAGCGTCCAGATCCATTCACGCAGCGCTTCGTTGCCGAGCCCGATCGAGTACAGCAGCAACGCGCGCTGCACGCCGGGCCGGGCGCGGATGCGCTCGAGGTCCTGGGCGGTGGGCGGCGCCACGTTCCAGTCGAGCGTGACAGGCAGCTGCAGCTCTTCGGCGGCAAGCAGGCCATAGAAGGTGATCTCGTGCGCCAGTCCCTTCATCAACGCGGCGGACGCTTCGTTTTCTCCCAGCTGGCGCAGCGCGCGCGCGCGCCAGTAGCGCCAGGTGGGGTCGCGCGCCTCTTGCGGCGCCATCGCCTGGATCGCGGCGAGCACCAATTTCCAGTTACCGGTCCGTAACCCGGCGCGCGCCTTCCAGGCGATCTGCGCTTCCGTGAGCGCGGCATCCTTCGCCATCGCGTAATAGTCGAGCGCCCTGGGCTGGTGCGACATGGCCGCCTGCAGCGCGACGTGGCCCCAGGCGAATTCCGCCGTGGTACTTCCGAGGCGCGGAGCGAACGCGGCGAGGCGCTCGGCGGCCTCCTCCGGCTTGCTGCGCGCCAGGCGAATGATCGCGAACAGCACCAGCTCGCGTGGGCCGCGCGCCATGAGCGTGGGCCGCTCGCGGGATTCGCGCGCGAGGAAGGCGGACGGTTCCGCCGCGGCGCGATCCAGGGACTTCTCGTTGATCAGCTGGGCCTTCGGCAGCAGCGCGATCACGCGCCTGGCCTCCTTTACCTGGTTGGCGGCGAGCAAGCGGCGCGCCCGCTCCCAGATGTCTTCGTTGGAGATCCATTTGGCGTCGGCGAGCGGCGCGAAGACGGAATCGCAATTGACCGGCGTCTCACGCGGCGAGTTGAAGAGCGCGCGCGCTTCGACCTGGGCTTCTGCATCGCCGCGCGCGATGCGGTCCTGGAGCGCGTAGCAGGCGATCTCGGCGTCGTCGGAGACCAGGCTGGGATGTTCCGCGCGGAAAACCGTCCAGTTGCCGGCCACCGCGAGGCTTTTCAGCCAATCACGGCGCAGCGTTTCCGACAACGGGCTGTCGGGATAACGCGCGAGGAAGGCGCGCACCTCAGCGGGATCGGTGTGCGCAAGCTGGCCGGAAAGGAGCCAGTAGGTTGGATAGGCCTCGAGCGGATGGCCGGAGAAGCGCGGGCGCAATTGATCCAGCACGCGCCAGTTGCCCTTCTGCGCGGCGTCCTTGAGGGTGAGCAGGTCGGTGTCGGCCGCGGCCGCAAACGCGAAATGCGGCGCCGCCGCAATTATCGCTGCGCACGTCGCCGCCTTCACCAACTTGATGCACGTCAAGGCCATATATGCCACCAGTGACTAACTATCGCGGATAAAATTATAGGTCAACCGCGCTCACGGAAACGACGTACATGGGAATTGATACCCCCGAATTCTGGACTGCACTGCTCAAGATCATCGGCGTGAACATCGTTCTGTCCGGCGATAACGCGGTCGTGATCGCGCTGGCATCGAGGTCCCTGCCACCCAGGCAGCAGAAGCAGGCGATCTTCTGGGGCTCCGGCGCGGCGATCGTCCTGAGGATCGTGCTCACGCTCTTCGCCGTGGCGCTGCTGGAGCTTTCGTGGCTCAAGCTCATCGGCTCGGTGCTGCTGTTCTGGATCGGCGTGAAGCTGCTGATCCCGGAAAACGACGGCGACGACATCGAAGCCAGCGACAACATGTTGGTCGCCATCCGCACCATCCTGATCGCCGACCTGGTGATGAGCCTGGACAACGTGATCGCCGTGGCCGCCGCCGCGGGTGGCCATGTCGGCCTGCTCATCATCGGATTGGCCATCTCCATCCCGCTGGTGATCTTCGGTGCGACGCTGCTGCTCAAGCTGATGGAGCGCTGGCCCGTGATCATCACCATCGGCGCGGGCCTGCTCGGCTTCGTCGCCGGCGAGATGGCCTGGGACGACAGGGCCGTCGCCTCGTTCACCAGCCATTACCCGGAGAACATGAGATACGTGATGGGCGCCATCGGCGCGATCTTCGTGGTGGGCCTCGGGCGCTACCTCGGCGGGCGCAGCATGGCGAAGGCTTCGAAGGAGAAAGCGGAAAACCTGGAGGAGAAAGGCGCGCACCTCGCCGGGGTGTCGAAGGGTCACGCACCGAATGACCCCGCCTGATGTTGCATCGCCGCGAGTGAGCGGCACTTCAATAATGAGACCTGGAGGAGATTTGCCATGAAACATCGCTTGATTGCCCGCGGCATCGCGGGACTCGTCGGACTCGCGCTCACCGCGCTCGCTCCCGCATACGCTGCGTGGGAACCCGTGAAGACCGTCGAGTTCATCGTTCCCGCCGGCACTGGCGGCGGCGCGGACCAGATGGCGCGCCTGATCCAGTCGATCATCGCCAAGCACAGCCTGATGAAGCAGCCGATGGTTGTCGTCAACAAGGGCGGCGGCGCCGGGGCGGAAGGCTTCCTCGACGTGAAGGGCTCGAAGGGCGATCCGCACAAGATCGTGATCACGCTCTCCAACCTCTTCACCACGCCGCTGGCCACGGGCGTGCCGTTCAACTGGAAGGACCTCACGCCGGTGCGCATGATGGCGCTCGACGAGTTCGTCCTCTGGGTGAACTCGGATTCGCCCTACAAGACCGCCAAGGAATACGCCGATGCGGTGAAGGCGGCAGGCCCCCACAAGTTCAAGATGGGCGGCACGGGTTCCAAGCAGGAAGACCAGATCCTCACCGCCGCCATCGAGAAGCAGTCGGGCGCCAAGTTCACCTACATCCCCTACAAGGGCGGTGGTGAGGTGGCCACGCAGCTGGTTGGCAAGCACATCGACTCCTCGGTGAACAATCCGATCGAGGCGGTTGCCCAGTGGCGCGCCGGCGCGCTGCGTCCGCTGTGTGTGTTCGACACCGCCCGCATGCCCTACACCGACAAGGTCACCAAGGACATGGCGTGGGGCGACATTCCCACGTGCAAGGAAGCGGGCCTCGACGCGCACTACCTGATGCTGCGCGGCATCTTCATGCCGGGTGGCGCCACGCCCGACCAGGTCGCCTATTACGTGGGCGTGCTCGACAAGGTCAGCCAGACCCCGGAGTGGAAGAAGTTCATCGGGGAAGGCGCGTTCAACACCACCGCGCTGAAGGGCAAGGAATACCTGGACTGGGTCGCGCAGAACGAGCAGCTGCATCAGGGCCTGATGAAGGAAGCCGGCTTCCTCGCCAAGTAACCGCAGCACCGGGCTCCGGGGTCCCCCGGAGCCCGTTCATCGCAATCACGGGGAGTGCGGCATGGAACAGGCGCGCCAGGACAAGGCCGTTGGATCGGTTCGCGTGTGGGAAGTCGTCACCGCGGTGGTATTCCTCCTCGTCGGCGCGCTGGTCATCTTCGACAGCCGCCGGCTCGGCTCGACATGGGACTCGGATGGCCCGCAGGCCGGTTACTTCCCGTTCTACATCGGCGTGATCATCTGCGTGTCCTCGCTCGTGAACCTGGTGAGCGCGCTGATGAACCCGGCCAACAAGGACGCGCCCTTCGTGACCTGGGGCCAGATGCGCATGGTGCTGATCGTGATGGTGCCGTACTCCGTCTACGTGGTGCTGATCGCCAACCCCGTCTACTCGCTCGGCATCTACGAAGCCTCGGTGATCTTCATCGCCGCCTTCATGCGTTACCTTGGCAAGTACTCGTGGCTGAAGATCGCAGTGATTTCGGTGGTGACGATGGTCGCCTTCTTCATCATGTTCGAGGTGTGGTTCAAGGTCCCGCTGCCCAAGGGTCCGATCGAAGCCCTGCTCGGCTTCCTGTGAGGGATGACCCCACATGAATGAAATCAACAATCTCATCGGCGGCTTCGCGGTCGCGCTCTCGTGGTTCAACCTGATGCTGATGTTCGCCGGGATCGTCCTCGGTGTGATCATCGGGGTGTTGCCGGGCCTGGGCGGCGCCAACGGCGTGGCCATCCTGCTGCCGCTCACGTTCTCGATGGCGCAGCAGCCCGGCGGCACCACGTCCGCGATCATCCTGCTCTCCTGCATCTACTGGGGCGCGCTCTTCGGCGGCGCCATCACGTCGATCCTCTTCAACATTCCCGGTGAGCCGTGGTCGGTCGCGACCACCTTCGATGGTTATCCGCTGGCGCAGAAGGGCCGCGCCGGAGCTGCCCTCACCGCGGCCTTCACGTCGTCCTTCGTGGGCGCGCTGGTGGCGGTGCTGCTCATCACTTTCATGGCGCCGATGGTCGCCAGGTTCGCGTTGAGGTTCGGTCCACCGGAGTTCTTCTCGGTGTACCTGCTGACCTTCTGCGCCTTCGTGGGCATGAGCAAGGGATCGCCCTTCAAGACCATCGCGGCGATGATGCTCGGCTTTGCGCTTGCCGCCGTCGGCACCGACACGGTCACCGGCCAGCTGCGGCTCACCTTCAACTACATGGAGCTTCTCAAAGGCTTCGACTTCCTCATCGCGGTGATCGGGCTCTTCGGCATCGGCGAGATCCTGCTCACGATCGAGGAGGGCCTGGAGTTCAAGGGCGCCAAGGCGAAGCTCGACATGCGTGTCGTGCTCGACACCTGGAAGGAGCTGCCGAGGTCCTGGAAGACCTCGGTGCGCAGCGCCGCCGTGGGCTGCCTGATGGGCATCGTCCCGGGCGGCGCCACGCCGGCCTCGTTCATGAGCTACGGCCTCGCCAAGAAGATGTCGCGTGACGGCCACAAGTTCGGCACCGGCATGGTCGAAGGCGTGGTGGCGCCGGAAACCGCCGCGCATGCTGCGGGCACCTCCGCGCTGCTGCCGATGCTGACCCTCGGCGTGCCGGGTTCGCCCACCGCCGCGGTGCTGCTCGGTGGCCTGCTGATCTGGGGCCTGCAGCCGGGCCCGCTGCTCTTCATCGAGAAGGCCGATTTCGTCTGGGGCCTGATTGCCTCGATGTACCTCGGCAACATCGTCGGCCTGATTGTGGTGCTCACCTGCGTACCGCTGTTCGCGGCGATCCTGCGAGTGCCGTTTGCGATCATCGCGCCGGTGATCCTGGTGATCTGCGCCATCGGCGCGTACACGGTGCACAACTCGATGTTCGACGTGTGGCTGATGCTGATCTTCGGCGTGATGGGCTACGTCTTCAAGAAGCTCGACTACCCATTGGCGCCGCTGGTGCTGGCGCTGGTGCTGGGGGACCGCGCGGAGGATTCGTTCCGGCAAGCCATGCTCGGCTCGCAGGGCGACCTTTCTGCGTTTTTCTCCAATGGGCTCGTCGGCACAATCACCGCGCTTGCCCTGTTCCTGCTTTTCTGGCCACTGATCTCGATGGCGATCGACGTGATCCGCGGCAAGAACGGCAAACCACCCGCCGCTACGGAGTGATGCCATGACCGTTATCGCGATGACTCAGGAAATGGCCTCGCTGGGCAAGGATGTCGCCCTCGGGGTCTGCGAGGAGCTGGGCCTGCAGCAAGTGCGCCACGAGGTGGGCGACATCGTCGCCGGCCGGATGAGTGTCAAGAAAAGCCTCATACGCCGCATCCGCGAAGGCAAGGCGGGCAAGGTCGAGAAGTGGGCCGCGGACGACAGGACCATCTCGATCTTTACCGCCGAGGAAGTCTTCGACCTCGCGGTGAAGGGCAACGTGCTGATCCGCGGATGGGGTGCGACGGTCCTGTTGCGCTCCGTGCCGCACGTCGCCTGCATCCGGGTGACCGCGCCGCTTGAGCTGCGCGTGAAGCGCCTGATGCAACGCCTCGAAACAGACGACGAGCAGCTCGCGCGCCACGAAGTCGCGGTCGACGACGCCGCGCGCGCATCGCGGATGGGGGAATACTTCAACGTCCATTGGGGTGATCCCGCGCTCTACGACTTCACGCTCAACACCGAGCGCGTGAGCATCCCGACGTGTGTGAGCCAGGTCATCGCGCTGGCGCGCGCGAAGGAATTCACGGAGACGCCGGAGTCGCGCCGCAAGCTGGAAGACCTGGCGCTCCAGGCGCGGGTGCGGGCGGGGCTGCGCGCCGACAGCCGCGCCTCGGACATCAACGTGATGGTGGAGGTGAGCGCGGGCGTGGTCACGCTCAAGGGCATCGTGGTCAACGCGGGCGAGAAGTCGCTCGCCAGCGATCTCGTGGCCGCGATCCCGGGCGTCAAGTCCGTGGTCGACGAGCTGCACACCATGGCCGGCGGCCTCTACCGTTTCCCCTCGCAGCTGAAGGACAAGGGCTAGCCCGCGGCCTGCCGCACACCGTGGAGCTACTCGACCCGGTGGGACTCGCCGCCGCGGCCGTCATCACGCTGCTCGCGGGCCTGGCGCACGGCGTCTCGGGATTCGGCTTCCCGCTGATCTCCACGCCCATGGTCACCTTGATCACCGAGGTGCGCATCGCGGTGATGGTCACCCTGTTCCCCAATCTCGTGGTTAATGCGGCGGGCGCATTCTCCGGCGGCGGCTGGCGCGCAACGCTGCGAGCCCACTGGAAGATGCCGCTCTACGTGCTCGTCGGCACCATTGCCGGCTCCCAGGTGGTCCTGTTCGCGCCGGCCAATCCGCTGCGATTGCTGCTCGCGGCGATGATCGTGGTTTACCTCATGCAGGACCGCATCAAGCGCATCGATTGGCATGTCCTCGTGCGCAAGCGCGGCGCGCAACTCTTCGTCGGCCTGTTGGCGGGCTTCCTCTCCGGCACCGTGAACGTGATGCTGCCGCCGCTGCTCATCTACTTCACGGCGCTTGGCTTGCCGGCAGCGGCGATGACGCAGGTGCTCAACACCTGTTTCCTCGTGGGCAAGGCCACGCAGGCGGCCACCTTCGCGGCGCATGGGCAGTTCGATTCCGGGACCCCGTTCACGGTGCTGCCGCTATGCGCGCTCGCTTTGCTGGGATATGCGCTCGGGGCAAAGCTCGCGCCGCGCGTGCCGCCTGAAGCCTACAAGCGGATGCTGCGGACGGTGTTGTGGCTGGTCGCGGCCCTGCTGGTGGTGCAGGTGGCGCGCTCGTAGCGCCTCAGATCTTGCCGGCGTGTTTCAGGCGTGAGAGCGTCTCGGCGGAGAGATTCAGGTAGGAGGCGAGCTCCTTCTTCGGCACGCGTTCGAGCAGGTCCGGGTGCTTGCGGCTGAAGCGGTGCACGCGGCCGGGCGCGTCGAGCAGGTGCAGGGTAATGGTGTGCGCCATGACCTCGCTCATGAGGTGCATCACTTCATACTCGAAGTCTTCCTTGATCACCGGGTGCGAGTCGAGGAACGCGGCCCACTGTGGCAGGGGCAGCTTGGCCACGCGTGCCTTGGTGACCGCGCGAATCGAGTAAGGCGCGGGCGTGCGCAGCTTCCAGGCCGCGTAGCTGGTGTCCATGTCGTCTTCCTTGGCGAAGCGCAGGATCATCTCCTTGCCTTCGGGGCTGGCGACCACGCGCTTGAGGACGCCGTCGAGGACGAAGTATTGCTCCATCTCGTGGGCACCCTGGGAGAGCAGCACGTCGCCCTTGCGGTAGTCGACCACCGCGAGCGAGGATTCGAGCTCGTCGAAGGACGGTCGGTCAAGGCGCCGCAGTACGATGTTCCGGTTGAGGAGCGCGCGAATCTCCGCGAGGTCCGGATGATTCACCAGGAGGGTCATTGGAGCGATGCCGGGGTCGAAACTTGACCCGTATCAAGGTGGCTTGCACAGGGTATTTCCTAACATTGTAGCCTGATAGAGAACGTCAATTCCCTTGCCGTGGCCCACACTTGGGGCCCGGCCATCCCCGGAGGAAACAACATGGCCACCATCAACCCGCCTGCTTCCGCGCCCGCGCCTTCCGCGCCCCAGGCGGCCAGCGGCCAGCGCGTCGCCCAGGCCCCACCGCAGGAAACCATCGACGGCTTCCACCTGCTGATCGAGTCCTTCAAGCTCAACGGCATCGATACCGTCTTCGGCGTGCCCGGCATCCCGATCACGGACCTCACGCGCATGCTCCAGGCCGAGGGCCTGCGGATGATCTCCTTCCGCCACGAGCAGAACGCGGGCTACGCCGCCTCGATCGCCGGATTCCTCACGCAGAAGCCCGGCATCTGCCTCACGGTGTCCGCTCCTGGCTTCCTCAACGGCCTGACGGCCCTGGCGCACGCCAACACCAACTGCTTCCCGATGATCCTGGTGAGCGGATCCTCGGAGCGCGAGATCGTCGACCTGCAGCAGGGTGACTACGAGGAGATGGACCAGCTCGCGCTCGCCAGGGGCGTCGCCAAGGCCGCGTTCCGCGTGCTGAATGCCGAGGACATCGGCGTCGGCGTCGCTCGCGCCATCCGCGCCGCCGTTTCCGGCCGCCCCGGTGGCGTGTACCTCGATCTGCCGGCGAAGCTCTTCGCGCAGACGATGGACGCGGCCGTGGGCCGTTCCACGCTGATCCAGGTGGTTGATCCCGCGCCGAAGCAGATTCCCGCACCCGACGCGGTCAAGCGCGCGCTCGACCTGCTCAAGGGCGCGAAGAAGCCGTTGATCGTGCTCGGCAAGGGTGCGGCCTACGCGCAATGCGACGCCGACATCCGCGCCCTCATCGAGAAGACGGGCATCCCGTACCTGCCGATGTCGATGGCCAAGGGCCTGCTGCCGGACACGCATGAACAGGCAGCTTCGGCGGCGCGCTCGTACGTGCTGCCGGAAGCGGACGTGGTGATGCTGATTGGCGCGCGCCTCAACTGGCTGCTCTCGCACGGCAAGGGCAAGACGTGGGGCGGCAACAGCCACAAGGCGTGGGGCGCGCAGAAATTCGTGCAGGTCGACATCTGGCCGCAGGAGGCGGACAGCAACGTGAAGATCGATGCGCCGGTGATCGGTGACATCGGTTCGTGCGTGTCGGCCATGCTGGCCGGGCTCTCCGGATGGCAGAAGCCGCCGGCGGAGTGGACCAACGCCATCAACGAGCGCAAGGCGAAAAACGTCGCCAAGATGGCCGAGACGCTGGCGAAGGATCCCACGCCGATGAACTTCCACAGCGCGCTCAACGTAGTGCGCGACATCGTCAGAGCAAACCCCGATGCGATGCTGGTGAACGAGGGCGCCAACGCGCTCGACTTCACGCGCTCGATCGTCGACATGCACCAGCCGCGCAAGCGCATCGATGTCGGCACCTGGGGGATCATGGGAATCGGCATGGGTTATTGCGTGGCCGCTGCCGTGACCACGGGCGAGCAGGTGATCGCCATCGAGGGCGACAGCGCCTTCGGCTTCTCGGGCATGGAAGTGGAGACGATCTGCCGCTACAACCTGCCGGTGTGCATCGTGATCATGAACAACAACGGCGTGTACAGGGGCACCGACAAGGATCCCACCGGGCGCGATCCGGCACCCACGGTGTTCGTGAAGAACGCGCGCTACGACCGGATCATCGAGGCCTTCGGCGGCGTGGGCGTCAATGTCACGACCCCTGGAGAGCTGCGCCGCGCGATGGAGGAAGCGGTGCGCTCGAAGAAGCCCACGCTCATCAACGCCGTGATCGACGAAGCCGCGGGCACGGAGAGTGGCCGCATCACCAGCCTCAACCCCGTTGTAAAAAAACCAGTTAAGGAGTGAGGAGAACATGGAAGCTCTCAAAGGGGTACGGATCCTCGACATGACCCACGTTCAAGCGGGTCCTACGTGCTCGCAGCTGCTGGCGTGGATGGGTGCGGACGTGATCAAGCTCGAGCCGCCCCAGGGTGACGCCACGCGCGGGCAGCTGCGCGACGTGCCCAACGCCGACTCGCTCTACTTCACGATGCTCAACTGCAACAAGCGCTCGATCACGGTCAACATGAAAAGCGCCGAGGGCAAGCAGGTGTTCGTCGACCTGCTGAAGAAGTGCGACATCATGATGGAAAACTTCGGCCCCGGCGTCCTCGAGCGCCTCGGCTTCACCTGGGACAAGATCCACGAGATCAACCCGAAGATCGTCGTCGGTTCGATCAAGGGCTTCGGCTCCTCCGGTCCCTACTCGGACTTCAAGGCCTACGAAAACGTGGCGCAGGCGATGGGTGGGGCGATGAGCACCACCGGCGTGCCCGATGGCCCCCCGTTCGTCACCGGCGCGCAGATCGGTGACTCGGGCACCGGCCTGCACCTGGCGATCGGCTTGCTGGGCGCGCTGCACCAGGCCACGCGCACCGGCAAGGGCCAGTACGTCGAGGTGGCGATGATGGACGGCGTGATGAACCTCTGCCGCGTCAAGTTCCGCGATCACCAGCGCCTCGCTCGCCAGTCGATGGCGGAGTACTCGGTGCCAACGTACCAGAACATGGGGGACGTGCCTCGCGCGGGCAACGATTCCGGCGGTGGACAGCTCGGCAACGCGATCCACTGCAAGCCGCACGGCGCCAACGACTGGCTCTACGTCGTTGTGCAGGAAGCGGTGTGGACGGCGCTGGCCAAGCACATCGGCCCCGATGTCGGCGTGCCCGACCTCGCCGATGACCCTCGTGTGGCCACCATCGCGGAGCGCCGCAAGAACCAGTCGCTGGTGTGGACGCTGCTCACCAAGTTCGCGGAGAAATACACCAAGCGCGAACTGATGGCCATCCTCAATCCGCTCGACGTGCCGTGTGGCCCGATCATGTCGACCACCGACCTCGCGACCGACGAACACGTGAAGGGCCGCGACATGTGGGTCGAGCTGGACCATCCGCAGCGCGGCAAGTGGTTCAACGTCGGCATGCCGATCAAGCTTTCGGCCTCGCCCGCGGTGCTGAAGCGCAGCCCGACGCTGGGTGAGCACACCGATGAAGTACTGCAGGACGTCCTCGGCTACGACAGCGGCAAGATCGAGGGACTCAAGAGCGCCGGGGCTTTCTCGGCGCCGCCGAAGAAAGTTGCAGCCTGATGAAAATCGCACTGATCGGACAGCAGGACTTCGGCAAGGCTGTCCTTGAAGCCCTTCTCGCGCGTGGCGACACGGTCGCCGGCGTCTTCATCGCCCCGGAGAAGGAAGGCGCCAAGCCCGACCCGATGAAGGTCGCCGCGGTTGAGAAGGGCCTCAAGGTGTTCCAGTTCGCATCGCTGAAGGCGCCGGAGGCGACGGCTGCGATGAAGGAACTGGATGCCGACATCGGCATCATGGCCTTCGTGCTGCAGTTCGCGCCGCAGGAATTCGTGAACATCCCGAAACACGGCACCATCCAGTACCACCCGTCGCTGCTGCCGAAGTATCGCGGTCCGTCTTCGATCAACTGGCCGATCTCGCGCGGCGAGAAGAAAACCGGTCTCACGATATTCCGCCCCACCGATGGGCTCGACGAAGGCGCGATCATCCTGCAGAAGGAAACGCCGATCTCGGAGAACGACACGCTGGGCAGCGTCTACTTCGACCGCCTGTTCCCGATGGGTGTCGCCGCGATGCTCGAAGCAGCCGACCTCGTCGTCGCCGGCAAGCACAAGGAGGTGGTGCAGGACGAAAGCTCGGCTTCGTACGAAGGCTGGTTCCGCGCCAACGAAGCGAAGATCTCCTGGAATAACCACGTGGATGTGATCCACGACCTGATCCGCGCCTGCGATCCCGCGCCCGGCGCGTGGACCACTGTCGGCGGCAGGAAGCTGCAGCTCTTCGGCTCGAAGAAACATCTCGTGCGCACATTCGGCGCAGTGAAGGGCAGGATCGGCGAGATCACCGAAATCGGGGCCGAATCCATCCGCATCACCGCGCAGGGCGGGCAGGTCGAGGTCGCGAAGGTGAAACCGGAAGAGGGCAAGAAGATTTCCGCGGCGGACTGGGCAAGATCCGCGGGCATCGCTTCTGGCACACTTCTGGGAGGCTGAGAGCCTGGGGTTTCTCCGCCGCACCCAGCAGCATGGAGATTGCGATGAAATCGTGGCGTGCGTTGCTTGCCGCTGCAGCAGTGGCAAGCGGATTTGCGGTGGCGCCGGCCGCTGCGCAGAACCTCGTCCTCAACCCGTCGTTCGAAACCGGCGACACCACGTCGTGGACCGCCACCGGCACCTGTCCCTTCGACGTGTTGACGCCTCCGGCCCTGAGCACGGGCGCGGCCGGCTTCAGCGCGCCCGCGCCTGCGCAGGGCACCTTCGTGCTGGTCTCTGACGCGGCGGCGCCGGGTTTCTGCGAGCTCTACCAGGACATCGCGTTGCCGCCGGGCCAGGCCTACGTCCTCTCGTTTGCTTCCGGCTACAACTACGTCGACCTCGGCGGTGATCCTGCGGGCGCTGGTTGCTCGGTCACTGTTGGCATCGAGGACACCGGCGGCGTACCCCTCGCGACCTTCTACTCTCGCAGCGGCGGACTCAACCAGAACATCAACGCTCGCGGGCCGTTCAACCTGCCCTCGGGGCTGGCCGGCACGACGGTGCGCGTCATCATCACCACAACCAGCTGCCCCGGGGGTCCCGCCGGCATCGAGGCGGACAACTTCGTGCTCGCCGCGGGATTCACCACCAACAACGTTCCAACCACTTCCGAATGGACGCTTCTGCTGCTTGCGACGTTGATGGCCATGGCCGCCTTCGCCGCGATGCACAAGCGCCAGCAAGCCCAACGCAAAGGATCATCGCGATGACGCACGCAATCCGCATCCACCAGACCGGTGGCCCCGAAGTGATGAAGTGGGAAGAAATCACGGTTGCGGCCCCCGGTCCCGCCGAGGTCCAGATCCGCCACAAGGCGGTCGGCCTCAACTACATCGACACCTACCATCGCAGCGGGCTCTACCCGGTGCCCATGCCCTCGGGCATCGGCCTGGAAGCCGCGGGTATCGTCGAAGCCGTGGGCGCAAATGTCACCGAGTTCAAGATGGGCGATCGCGTGGCCTACTGCAACGGTCCGGTGGGCTCGTATTCGGAGCTCAAGAACCACCCCGCGGACCGATTGGTGAAGGTGCCCGACGGCATCACCTTCGAGCAGGCCGCCAGCATGATGCTGCAGGGCCTGACGGTGCAGTACCTGCTGCGCCGCATGCACTTCGTTCCCAAGGCCGGCGACACCATCCTCTGGCATGCCGCGGCGGGCGGCATCGGCCTCATCGCCTGCCAGTGGGCGCGCGCACTTGGCGTGAACCTGATCGGCACGGTAAGCACGCAAGAGAAGGCGGCGCTCGCTCGCGAGAACGGCGCCGCGCACACCATCCTGTATTCGAAGGACGACTTCATCGCCAGGGTGAACGAGATCACCGGTGGCAAGAAGGTCCCGATCGTCTACGACTCGGTGGGCAAGGACACCTTCCTCAAGTCGCTCGATTGCCTGCAGGTGCGCGGCCTGATGGTGATCTTCGGCAATTCCTCGGGTCCGGTGCCGCCAATTGACGTGAACATCCTCAACCCGAAGGGCTCTCTCTACGTGACGCGTCCTTCGCTCAACGGCTACGTCGCGAAGCGCGACGAGCTCCTGGCCTCGGCGAAGGAACTCTTCGAAGTCGTGTTGTCAGGCAAGGTAAAGATGGAGCCGCGCCAGAAATACGCGCTGAAGGATGCCGCGCAGGCACACGCGGACCTCGAGGGGCGCAAGACGACGGGATCCACGATCCTGGTCCCGTAGCCGCGGGTACCCGCCCACGGGCAGCGGGAGGTCACTTCACGGCGTGGGAGACAAGCTCGTGGCGGTTGCGCGTCAGCACCTTTCCCTCGGTGGTGACGTTGGTCTCCTCGGCGCGCACGAAGCGCTTGACCGCGGAGCTGTACCAGTAGGTCCACTTGCTCACGCCGGCTGCATTGTTGCCGCGCTGCTTCCAGCGCGCCTCACGCTCGATGCGCAGCGCGCGCATCCGGCCGGCAGGGACCTCCACATCCTCTTCGGCGAGCACCTGCAAGCGGATCTTGAGGTCGAACTTGCGCTCGCCCACCTGCTGGAAGGAGTCGAGGTTCCATTTCGATCCCGGGTTCAGCGGGAACACATAGAACCGCGTCGAGGGCTTGTAGGTCTCGACGCGTTCGGAGCTCCTGACGACGCGGGTGAAGTTGCCCACCGTGTCGCTGATGGCTCCGCTGGCGTAGTGCACCTCGTCGCCGCTGAGGGCCGACACGCGTACCACCGCCTGGCGCTCGCTCTGGTCGAGCTCGTTCACGATGCGGTAGGTCCACTTATCCCCGACCACGAAGGCCGGAGGCGCCCCGATGGAGGCGGGCGCCGCGCGCTGCGGCGTGGTGTTGCGTGCCGCCGTCCCGGGCGCCGGCCGAGGCACGGAGGTGCTCGCCGGCGGCGCCACGGGCGCGGCGGCCTGGCGGAACGAGAACGCGCTTTCGAGCGAGGTGCTTTCCCATGGGACCTGAAGGCTGCGCGATTCCTTGCGCACGTTGGCGCGCACGGCCTTGAAAACCTCCTCCACCGGCGCACCGGGACGCGCCATCTCACCCACGAGGTGGTGCGTGTAGAGGCCGTTGCGCCCGGTCCCGTCGGCCGCCGTTGATCCCGGCGCGGTCGCGAAGGCGATCAGCGTGCCCGGCGGCGCGTCGATCGGCGCCAGGCCCCGGGTGGTGGACTGCAGGCGAGCCCCGAACGGATTGTTGCGGCACGCGTCGAGAATCACGAGGTTGACCGGGTTCCTGGCGCTGTCCAGCTTCTCCATGACTGCGGCCACGTCGAGCGCCTGGAAGGCGACCTCGTCTTCACGAGCGACGTCGGCGTCTACCGGCAGCAGGTAGTTGTGGCCGCGCACCTGGAGCCCGTGCCCGGCGAAATAGAACAGCCCCGTCGCCTGGCGGCCGAGGCTGTCGCCGAATTCGCGCAGGGCGAGATGCATCTCGCGCAGCGTGACATTCTGGCGGCGGATCACGGTGAAACCGCTGGCCTCGAGCGCCTTCGCCATGTCGGCCGCGTCGTTGGGCGGATTGGGCAGCGCGTCGGCGTGTTGGTAGGCGCCGTTTCCGATCACCAGCGCCACGCGTGTGGGTTTCGCGGGCTGCGCGCCACAGAGGCCCGCGCCCATCAGGGCGACCAGGAACGCGGCGGCGCGCAGGGCTGGCGTCATCGCGCCATCATATCCCCGGCTTTCCCGGAAGATCAGCCCGTTGTGGGGGGGCGCCAAGGTAAAATCGACGCATGGCCCTCCTGCTGCGCGAATCCGACGTCGAGCAACTGCTGACGATGAAACTCGCGCTTGACCTCATCGAGCGCGTCCACCGCGAATATTCGCTGGGCCAGGCGATCGACATGCCGCGTGAGCGCACGCGCCTGCCGAAAGCCGCGCTGCATATCCTGCAGGGGGCTGTGCCTTCGGCCAGGATCTTCGGCTACAAGGCCTACACCTCGAGTCGCGAGGGCATCCGTTTCCTGGTCTACGGGTTCAATTCGGACAGCGGTGCGCTCGACGTCGTGGTGGAGGCAAACCACCTCGGCATGATGCGCACCGGCGCGGCCGGTGGCGTCGCGGCGAAGTGGCTCGCGCGCGAGGATGCGAAGGTCGCCGGTATCTTCGGCTCCGGCTGGCAGGCGCAGGGCCAGTTGGAGGCGCTGGCCGCCGTGCGCAAGCTTGAGCGCGTGAAGGTCTGGTCGCGCACTGCCGACAAGCTCGCCAAGTTCTGCGCCACGATGGGCAAACGCCTGTCGATCGATGTGGTGCCGGCCGCGTCGCCCGACGACTGCGTGAGGGGCAGCGACATCGTGGTCACCATCACCACGTCCGCGACGCCGGTTTTTTCGGGCGAATCGCTGCAGCCCGGCACCCATGTGAACGCCGCCGGCTCCAATTCGCTGCTGCGACAGGAGATCGACGAGGCGACCATCCGCAAGTGCGACCCGATCGTCGTCGATTCGCGGGCCAGCGCCCAGAAGGAAGCCGGTGACCTGCTGCCGCTGCTGGAGAAGGGGCGCCTTCACGTAGGGGGCCTTGCGGAGCTGGGAGAGGTGATCGCGGGGACCCGGCCGGGCCGCGCGTCGCCTTCGGACATCACCCTCTTCGAGTCCCAGGGCATGGCGATCCAGGACCTCATCATCGCCGCGGAGCTGGCAAAGCTCGCCCGCGCGCAAGGCCTGGGAGCGGCGCTCGACCTGGGGAAGTGAAGGCCCACGTATCTCCCTGTAATATGGCCGGGTCAGGGGAGAACTCGGGGAGAGTTCATGAAGACCGCATTCTGGAAGGCCGACTGGTTTTTCGGTCTCATCATCGTTGTTGCCCTTTTCGCCTTTGCGCGCATGTCGGGGTTCATTCCCGGCCTCGAGCGCTGGGCCTATGACCTGGGCGTCAAGGCCACCTCCAAGACTCCGAGCGACAAGATCGCCGTCATCGCCATCGACGAGCAGTCGATCGCCAACATCGGCCGCTGGCCGTGGCCGCGCGAAGTGCAGGGCAAGCTGATCGACCAGCTCGCCGCTGCCAAGGCGAAGGTCATCGGCAACACCGTATTTTTCTTCGAGCCGCAGAAGGATCCCGGGCTCGCCTACGTCGAGAAGATGCTCGACATCTACAACAAGGCGTACCCGCCCGCCGCCAGCCCTGATGTTCCGGGTGTCGCGCCGATCGGTGGGCAGACGCCCGCCGCGCTGGCCGCGCAGCCTGGCAATCCGTCCGCCGAAATGGGACAGATCGGCAAGCTGCTGGCGGAGGCGTCCGTCTCCCTCAACAGCGACGTGCGCCTGGCCGAGAGCATGAAGAAGGCCAACAACGTGCTGCTGCCGATGGTTTTCGACCAGCTCACGTATTCACCCGCGCAGGGCCGCCCCGACAAGCCGCTGCCCGAATACGTCGCGAAAAACACCATCGGCGGTTTCAGCGGTTCCGGCGGTGGTTTCCTGAATGGCTCCAACGTGCTGGTGCCGATCGAGCAGATCGGTGTTGCCGCCGCGGGCATTGGCCACCTCAACACCAGCCTCGACGAAGACGGCGCGGTGCGCTACGAGCCACTGGTGATCGACTACTACGGCCAGCAGTTCCCGTCGCTTTCGCTGCTGCTCGCCGCGAAGAGCCTGAACCTCACTGCCAAGGATGTGAAAGCAGTGCTGGGTGAAAGCGTCTCGGTTGGTGGCAAGACCATCCGCACCGACGACAGTGGCCAGATGTACACCTACTTCTACAAGGATCGCGACGGCCGGCCCGCCTTCCCGATCGATTCATTCTTCGACGTCTACTCGGGCAAGATCCCGGCGGCGAAATACGCCGACAAGATCGTCCTCATCGGCGCGACCGCCACCGGCATCGGCAGCAGCCAGGTGACCCCGATCTCGGCGCAGATGAACCCGGTCACGACGCTGGCACACTCGGTGTCGTCGATCCTGCAGGAGCATTTCTTCGTGCAGCCGACGTGGGCGCCGTTCGCGACGCTTGGCGCCTACCTGCTGGTGGCGCTCTACATCACCATGTTGCTGCCGCGCCTGGGCGCGGGCATGGCTGCGGGCATCACCGCCGGCCTGCTGGTGGTGCTCTTCGCGACGCACCTGGGCCTCATGACCTCCGCCGGCCTCTGGCTGCAGCTGATGCTGCCCGCCACGCTGCTGGTCGTCGGGCACGCCTTGCTTACCACCAAGCGCTTCCTGATGACGGAACGCGGCAAGGAAGCCGCCGACCTCGCGGGTGCCGAATCCAACCGCATGCTCGGCCTCGCGTTCCAGCAGCAGGGCCAGCTGGACATGGCGTTCGACAAGTTCCGCAAGGCGCCTCTCAACGACGAGGTGATGGAGAACATCTACTCGCTCGCGCTCGACTTCGAGCGCCGCCGCCAGTTCAACAAGGCGGAGAGCTGCTTCCGCTACATGGCGACGTACAACCCCAAGTTCCGCGACATCGAGGAAAGGCTCAACCGCGCCAAGGCGCTGTCCGAGACCATCATCCTCGGCGGCTCTTCGGCCGCGCGCACCAACGCAAGCACGATGGTGCTGCAGGGCGGCGCGCAGGAAAAGCCGATGCTCGGCCGCTACCAGGTCGACAAGGAACTCGGCAAGGGCGCGATGGGCGTGGTCTACGGCGGCAAGGACCCGAAGATCGGCCGCGTGGTGGCGATCAAGACCATGGCGCTGTCGGCGGAGTTCGAGGCCGAGGAGCTGGTCGAGGCCAAGGAGC
>JBDSMR010000015.1:0-99093 GCA_039915735.1 Usitatibacter sp.
GCCCAGGATCCGTGGGGGAATCTCGAGCGGCTCGCCGCGCGTGGATGTGGAGGTGGCGTTGATCACGAGCGTCGGGGACGCCTGGTCCAGCTCGCCCCAGTCGAGCGCGCTCACCGGGCCAAACGGCGAAAAGGCCAGCGCAAGCTCGCGCGCCCTCGCCGCGGTGCGATTGGCGATCTGGAGCGCGACGGGCTCGAGTGCGAGCAGCGGGCCGATCACGCCGCGCGCGGCACCGCCCGCCCCAAGCACCACGATCCGCCGGCCGCGCAGCTCGAGGTCGAGGTTGCGCGTAAGGTCTGCGACGAGCCCCGCGCCGTCGGTGTTGTCGGCGTGAACTGCGTCGCCGCGGCGCTGGAGGAAGTTCGCTGCGCCCGCGGCGCGCGCGCGCGCGCTCGACGAGGGCGCAAAGCGGAACGCCTCGACCTTGAACGGCAGGGTCACGTTGGCGCCGTGGCCGCCCTCCTCGAAGAAATGTTCCGCGAAGGCTGCGAACCGGTCGAGGGGAGCGAGCAGCTTGCCGTACGCGATGCGCTCGCCGAGCGATGCGGCAAAGCGCGCATGGATCTCGGGCGACAGGCTGTGGGAGACGGGATTGCCGATGACGACGTAACGATCCATCGGAGCGACACGGTAGCTTGGAAAATTGGCGGGTCCCAACTTATATAGTATGACGACGCCATTGGCCACTTGCTCTATGATGGTGCGGGCTTGCCCCCGGGGCACTATTTCAGTGCATGCGGGCCAAAATTTCTGCCTAAACGCAATTCAATTCAAGGAGATAGAGGACCCCTCGCGTGGCATGTTTCTCGCTAATCCCGCATCGATCGGGCCCCTTCAGCCGTCCGTTCCCCATTTCTGGGCATAACCACCAATCAGGAGAAACAAATGGCATCCGCAGTCGCCGACGTGTTCAAGACAATCAAGGAAAACGAGGTCAAGTTCGTCGACCTGCGATTTACCGATACCAAGGGCAAGGAGCAGCACGTCACCGTTCCCCAGAAGTTCTTCGATGAAGCGAAGTTCAAGGATGGCCACGCGTTCGACGGTTCGTCGATCGCCGGCTGGAAGGGCATCGAAGCCTCCGACATGCTGCTGATGCCGGACCCGGATTCCGCCCGCATGGACCCGTTCTACGACGAGCCGACCCTGGTCGTCTCGTGCGACGTGCTCGAGCCGTCGACCATGAAGGGCTACGAGCGCGACCCGCGCTCCATCGCCAAGAAGGCCGAGGCCTACCTGAAGAGCTCCGGCATCGGCGATGTAGCCTACTTCGGCCCGGAACCCGAGTTCTTCGTGTTCGATGCGGTTGAATGGAAAGTCGACATGTCGGGCAGCTCGGTCAAGATCTACTCGGAAGAAGCGCCCTGGTCCACCGACGGAAAGTTCGAAGGCGGCAACCTCGGCCACCGTCCACCGGTGAAGGGCGGCTACTTCCCGGTGCCGCCGGTCGATTCGCTGCAGGACATGCGCTCGGCCATGTGCCTGGCGCTCGAGGAGCAGGGCGTCGAGGTGGAAGTGCATCACCACGAAGTCGCGGCCCCCGGCCAGTGCGAGATCGGCACCAAGTTCAACACGCTGGTGAAGCGCGCCGACTGGCTGCAGATCCTCAAGTACACGGTATGGAACGTGGCGCGCGCGTACGGCAAGACGGCGACCTTCATGCCGAAGCCGATCGTGGGCGACAACGGCTCGGGCATGCACGTGCACCAGTCGGTGTGGAAGGGCGGGCAGAACCTGTTCGCCGGCGACGGCTACGCGGGCCTGTCCGACTTCGCGCTCTACTACATCGGCGGCGTGATCAAGCATGCAAAGGCGCTCAACGCCATCACCAACCCGGGCACCAACTCGTACAAGCGACTGGTGCCGGGCTTCGAGGCGCCGATCAACCTCGCCTACTCCGCGCGCAACCGCTCGGCATCCTGCCGCATCCCGTTCGTTTCGAGCCCGAAGGGCCGCCGCGTCGAAGTGCGCTTCCCGGATCCGACGGCGAACCCATACCTCTGCTTCTCCGCGCTGCTGATGGCCGGCCTCGACGGCGTGCAGAACAAGATCCACCCCGGCGATCCGCTCGACAAGAACCTCTACGACCTCGAGCCGGAAGAAGCCGCCAAGGTGCCGCACCCCTGCGCCTCGCTCGACGAAGCGCTGGAAGAGCTCGACAAGGACCGCGAATTCCTCACTCGCGGTGGCGTTTTCACCAACGACATGATCGACGCGTATATCGCGCTGAAGTACGAAGAGGTGCAACGTTTCCGCATGACGACGCACCCGGTCGAGTTCGACATGTACTACTCGTCTTAGGCTATCCGGCGAGAAAATCACGCAAAGGGGCGGCTCGCCGCCCCTTTTTCTTGCGCGTATCCTGCGCCCCGACTTGTGTATTGAGACTGCCGAGACCACAAGATATGGGGCCTACCATGGTTTATCTCATTGATCTTGTTGCTTTTTTGATGACCGCTGCCTATCCTTTCCGTTCGGTTACGCGAAAGGGAGCAAGGCATGAAGACCGTCTGGATCGCGGGGATGGCGATCGCGGCCTCGACTTCGGTGTTCGCTCAGACGACGATCTACAAACACGTCGACGAGAGCGGCCGCATCACCTACTCGAACAAGCCCATGAAGGGCGCGGTAGTGATGGAGCTCGATCCGATCACCACGTTTCCCACACCGGCAGTGGCGCCGACCCCGAAGGCCGCGGCGCCCGCGCCGGTAGCGGCAGCACCCCTGCCCTTGTCCGGCGCGTCGATCACGACCGTAGCGGAGAAATCGGACGAGCCGAAAGCGCAGGCACGCCCCGCCCTGGCAATCGTCACGCCGCTGCCAAGCGCCAGGCCGATGCTGGCCTCGGTCTCGGTCGACGCGCAGCTGCAGAAGCGTCGCGACAACGATCGTCGCAGGATCCTCGAGGAAGAATTGAAAAGCGAGGAGGACTCGCTCGGCTCGCTGCGCAACTCGCTGGTGCAGGAGCAGCAGAATCCGCAACTGGTTGCGGCGGTTCGAGTCGCGCAACAGACCTCCGACCCGACGCCTTCCCAGTTGCTGGAATTCCGCGCCGCGATCGACAAGGCCTCGGGCCGCATCCGTGGCTTGCAGGCCACCGTCGCCGACCACGAGAAGAACATCGAGGCGTTGAGGAAAGAGCTCGGCGCACTCAAGCCCTAGCCTCCCGCAGCACCCTCTTCCCGCATACCCTCCCCGCCAACACGCCAGCCTCCACGGCTGGCGCGCTTATTGCTCTTTCGCGATGGAGCGCAGCGTGAACTCCTATTCGGGGCTCGATCTGCTATCCACCGCCGTCCTGCTGCTCGACGAGAGCCTTCACGTGACCTACGCCAACCCGGCTGCAGAAACGCTGTTCGCGCAAGGAAGAACCCACCTGGTGGGAATCCCCTTCGGTCGTGCGCTGCCGGGCAACGACGAATTCGTGGAGCGCCTTGCGCGCGCCATCGACGGCGAAACCGGATTCAACGACAACGACCTGCTGCTGGAAGTCGAGGGATATCCCGCACACCTGCATTGCGTGATCAGCCCGATCGAGGGCGAGGGTGAAGCCCGCCTGGTACTGGAATTCCGCGAGCTCGAACAGCAGCTCAGGATCGCACGCGAAGCCAAGATCCTCGAGCAGCAGGAGGCCAACCGCGAGCTGATCCGCAACCTCGCGCACGAAATCAAGAATCCCCTGGGGGGCATCCGCGGTGCTGCCCAGCTGCTCGAACGCGAGCTGGCCGACCCCGAGCATCGCGAGTTCACCCAGGTGATCGTGAAGGAAACCGATCGCCTGCAGTCGCTGATGAACCGCCTGCTCACGCCCAGCCGCCTGCCCCGAGTCGAAGCGCTGAACATCCACGAGGTGATCGAGCGCGTTCGCACGCTGATGCTGGCGGAATTCCCGCATGGGCTCTCGATCCGCCGCGACTACGACACGAGCCTTCCCGACCTCGAAGGCGACAAGGAACAACTGATCCAGGCGATCCTCAACGTCACGCGCAATGCGGCACAGGCAATGGGCGGGCGCGGGGAAGTTCGACTGACCACGCGGATCGCGCGCCAGGTCACGGTGGCGCGCCAGCGCTTTCGCCACGCGATCGCCGTCTGCATCCAGGACGACGGTCCCGGTGTGCCGACGGAGCTCGCCGACCGCATCTTCTATCCGCTCGTGAGCGGTCGCGAGGGGGGTACGGGTCTCGGCCTGTCGCTCGCGCAGAGCTACGTAAGCCAGCACCACGGGTTGATCGAATTCGACAGCGTGCCCGGCCGCACGTGCTTCACCATCCTGCTTCCGCTTCGCGAAAGGGCTCAATGAACCCCGTCTGGATCATCGACGACGACCGCTCGATCCGCTGGGTGCTCGAGAAAGCGCTCGCGCGCGAAGGCATCGACTACCGCACCTTCGGCACCGCGCAGGACGCGCTCGACGCGATGGCCGGCGAACCACCGCAGGTCGTCGTGAGCGACATCCGCATGCCCGGGCTTTCGGGCCTCGCATTCATGCAGCAACTCAAGGCGCGCCTGCCGACGACGCCGGTGATCATCATGACCGCGTACTCGGACCTCGAGAGCGCGGTCGCGGCCTTCCAGGGCGGCGCGTTCGAATACCTTCCCAAGCCTTTCGACGTGGATCACGCCGTCGAGCTGGTACGCCGCGCGATCGACGAAAGCCGCCGCCAGGTGGAAGCACCGCCCGCCGACGAAGAGGCCGCCGAGATCCTCGGCCAGGCGCCTGCGATGCAGGAGGTCTTCCGCGCCATAGGTCGCCTCGCACAGTCACACGCCACGGTGCTCATAACCGGCGAATCGGGCACCGGCAAGGAGCTGGTGGCGCGTGCGCTGCATCGCCATAGCCCGCGGGCACCCAAGAGCTTCATCGCCATCAATACGGCGGCAATTCCCAAGGATCTCCTGGAAAGCGAGCTCTTCGGCCATGAGCGCGGCGCCTTCACCGGCGCGCAAGCCATGCGGCGCGGGCGCTTCGAGCAAGCCGAGGGCGGCACGCTGTTCCTCGATGAAATCGGCGACATGCCGCAGGACCTGCAGACCCGCCTGCTGCGCGTGCTCTCGGACGGCCAGTTCTACCGTGTCGGCGGCCACACGCCCCTGACCGCGAACGTTCGCGTGATCGCAGCGACGCACCAGGAGCTTGAAGTACGGGTGAAGCAGGGCTTGTTCCGCGAGGACCTGTTCCATCGCCTCAACGTTATCCGCCTGCGCTTGCCGGCGCTGCGCGAAAGGCGTGACGACATCCCGGCGCTCGCGCGCCACTTCCTGGCCAAGAGCGCACGCGACCTCGGGGTCGACGGCAAGCGGCTGACCGAAGCCGCGGTGCAGTTCTTCTCCGCGCAGGACTGGCCCGGCAACGTTCGCCAGCTCGAGAACGTCTGCCACTGGGTCACGGTGATGGCGCCCGGCCAGGTCGTGGACGTGAAGGACCTCCCGCCGGAGGTGCGCGGGGAAGGCTCTTCCGCGAGTGACAGCGATTGGCGCCGGGTGCTGGAGCGCGAAGTCTCCGCGCGACTGGCGCGAGGAGAGTCGGGCATCTCGGATCCGCTCACGCGCGAGTTCGAGTCCGTGCTCATCACCAGGGCCCTGCAGCACACCGGCGGGCGGCGCATCGAGGCCGCGGGACTGCTGGGCATCGGCCGCAATACGCTCACGCGCAAGGTGCAGGAGTTGAAGCTCGACACCAAGGACTAGATAAACGGGGTCAGAGTCGAATTGGTAATGCCGCGATTTGGACAAAAACGCTAATTTGACTCTGACCCCCCGTATTTCTTCTCGAACTGCGCCGCGGGCAGCCCCGGGCTTTCGTAGAAGCCCTGGAACTCGTCGCAATCGAGCGCCTTGAGCGCGGCGAACTGCGCCGGGGTCTCGACGCCCTCGGCCACCACGGTGAGCCGCAGCGAATGCGCCATCGCCACGATCGCCTTGATGATGGCGTCGCTGTCTGGATCGACACCGATGTCGCGCACGAACGAGCTGTCGATCTTGATCGAGTCCACCGGCAGCTGTCTGAGGTACGAGAGCGACGAATAGCCGGTGCCGAAGTCGTCGATCGCCAGTCCCACGCCGAGCGCGCCGAGCCTGTTCAGCAACGCGGCCTTCTCCTCGATGTTCTGCATGAGATGGCTCTCGGTCAGCTCCAGCTCGAGCGTGTTGGGTGCGATGCCGGAGCGTTGCACCGCCTGCTCGACAGCGCGATAGAGCCGTTCCCCATTCACCACCTGGCCCACCGCCAGGTTCACCGAGATGCGCAGCCCCGGCCTCACACGCGCCTGCCACTCCTTGATCTGGTTGCACGCGGCACCCAGCACCCACTCGCCGATGGGGACGATAAGGCCGGAGTCCTCCGCCACGTCGATGAACTTGTCGGGTGAAAGCAGCCCGCGCCTCGGGTGCGCCCAGCGGATCAACGCCTCCACACCCACCAGCTCCCCGGTGGCCACGTTCATGCGCGGCTGGTAGTGCAGTACCAGCTCGTTGCGGCGCAGCGCCAGGCGCAGGTAGTTCTCGACCGAGAGGCGTTCCTGTGCCCGCGTGTTCATCTCGGAAGAGAAGAACTGGTAGTTGTTGCGCCCTTTTTCCTTGGCGTAGTACATCGCCACGTCGGCGTTTTTCATCAGCGTCGCGCTGTCGCGACCGTCCGCCGGGAACAGGCTGATGCCGATCGAGCACGACGTGTTGAGCGTGTTGCCCTCGACCAGCATCGGTGCGGCCATCGAGGCGATCATCTTCTCCGCCACTTCCTGCGCGCCCTCCACGTCGGTGTCGCGCAGGTTCTCCAGGATCACCGCAAACTCGTCTCCGCCCAGGCGTGCGACCGTGTCGGAGGCGCGCACGCACCCGGCCAGGCGCGTGGCCACGCTCTTCAGCAGCTCGTCGCCCACGTGGTGGCCAAGCGAATCGTTGATGGTCTTGAACCGGTCGAGGTCGATGAACATGAACGCAAAGCCGGTGTGGTGGCGCGCGGCGTTGACCACGCCCTGTTCGAGCCGGTCATGCAGCAGCACTCGGTTGGGCAAGCCGGTGAGCGCGTCGCGGGTCGCGAGGAATTCCGCGCGTTCCTCCGCCGCCTTGCGCTTGGTGATGTTGGTGGAGGTGCCCGTCATGCGCAGCGCCTGGCCCGCTTCGTCGCGCTGCGTGACCTTGCCGCGAGAATGGACCCAGATCCAGACGCCCGCCGCATTGGGCACGCGGTACTCGCAATCGAATTCCTCACTCACGCCCTTCATGGCGTTGCCGAGGGCGGCGAGGAAGATTTCGCGATCGTCAAGGTGGCCCCAGGCGATCACCTCGTCGCCGGAGAAGGTCGACTCGCGCGGCGGATCCCCCAGGATCGCGGCCCAGTTCTCGTTGAAGTAGACGCGGTGGTTCTTGAGGTCCCAGTCCCACAGCGCGAGGCTGGAGCTGGTGAGCGCGAGGTCGAGGCGCTCCTTGGCGCGGACCATCCGCTGCTCGGTGCGCTTGCGCAGCGTGATGTCGCGGGCTGTGCCGATCATGCAGACGCGCCCGCCGAGCGTCACCCGACGGCCGCTCAGGTGGTAGGGCCGCACGTTGCCCGAGTGGTCGACGATCTCCGCCTCGATCGCCATCTCGCGGCCGTGCTCGAAGACCTGGCGCATGCCCTCGGACACCAGCGAGCGGTCCTGCGGCGAGATGAAGTCGATCGGCGTCATCGTCGCGGTCTCAGCATCGGTATAGCCGATCGCCAAAGTCAGCGCGGCATTCCATCGCAGGATCACACCGTCCTGGGAGACCAGGTAGAAGGCGCCCGCCATGTTGTCCAGCACCGCGTCGACGAACTGGCGTTCCTGCTCGTAGCGCTCCTCGGCGCCCAGGCGGCGGCGGGTCTCGTCCTCAAGCTTGTTGGCTTTCGCGGTGGCCTGCTGCGCATCGCGCGCCAGGGTTTCGCGCAACGCCTCCACCCGCGCCAGCGCGAAGGAGGCCAGGTTCGCCAACGCCGTGCGTTCATTGCGGCCCAGCAGGCGTGGCACCGGATCGAGGACCGTCAGGGTGCCGATCAGCTCCCCGGCCGCGGTGAGCAGCGGCACCACGCCAAAAAAGCGCGCGCGCGGCCCCTGGGTCACGAGAAAATGGCTGCGCCAATCGGTCAGCGCGGCATCGTCGACGAACAGCGGCTGCCGCAGTCCTTCGCCATGGAGCGCAATGCTGCGATCGGCGGGAAGCTCGGTGAAGGTGACGCCGATGCGCGAGCGAAGTTTTTCGCAACCGTCGTCGATGAACGAAATCCACGCGACCGGAAATCCCGCGACCTCCGCCGCGCGCCGCAGCAGTTCGTCGAGGGCGGGCTGCGGAACCTGGACAGCGGTCATGGCCAGGCCAGCTCGCACATCACGGGCGCGTGGTCCGAAGGCCGCTCCAGCTTGCGCGGCTCGGTATCCACGACGCAGGAGCGGCACAACTTCGCCGCCTCCGGCGACAGCAGCACATGGTCGATGCGCAGGCCGCGCTTGCGGCGGAAACCGTTCATGCGGTAGTCCCACCACGTGAACGCGCCTTCCGGCTGCTTGAAAAGCCGGAATGAATCGACCAAGCCCAGGTCGAGCAGCCGGTTCAGCGCCGCGCGCTCCGCGTCGCTGCAGAGAACCTGCCCTGCCCATGCGGCCGGGTCGTGCACATCGCGATCCTCGGGCGCCACGTTGAAGTCGCCCATCACCGCGATGCGCGGATGGCTGGCGAGCTGGCCTTCGAGCCAGGTCGCGAGCGCGCCAAACCAGCGCAGCTTGTATTCGTATTTGTCGGATCCGACACTTTGCCCGTTGGGAACGTAGACGCTCACGATGCGAACACCCTCGACGTCGGCCGCGATCAGGCGCGATTGCTCGTCGGCGAAGTCGGGGATGCCGCGGCATACCTCGATCGCCGCGTTGCGGCTGAGGATCGCCACGCCGTTGTAAGTCTTCTGCCCGTGGTGCAGAGCGCGGTAACCCGCCGCATGGAGCTCCTTTGCAGGGAAGGTCGCGTCATCGCACTTGGTTTCCTGCAGGCACACGGCGTCGGGAGAATTCGCCGCAAGCCAGTCGAGCAGGTGCGGGAGCCTCACCCGGAGCGAGTTCACGTTCCAGGTCGCGATCTTCATCGAGGCAGACTTATGGGGACTTGTATCCGGGCTGGCCGGGCAGCAGGGTCCTGGCGTAGCCAGCCTCGTCCAGGGCCATTTGCCAACGTACGTCGCTGTAGCCCTTGACGGTATTGCTGCCCACCTTGAGCACCGGCACTTCCACGGCGCCCACCAGGCCCTTGACCTCTTCGGCCACTGCCTTGTCGTCGGCGCTTTTCTCGCTGAACGGGATGCCACGTTTGCCGAGCAGCTCGCGGCCCTGCGTGCAGAGCTCGCCGCACTTGGCCGTGGCGTAGAGGACCACGGGGTAGCGCTTTGCCGCCATCTGCGTGGCGTACGGCACCTGACCCTCGTCGGTGTATCCCCCGCCCATGCGCTTGGAGGTGCTGTCCTTCACCTCGGGCGGGGGCGGATTGTCGGAGAACTGCGTCTTGCCGTCCTTGTCGACCCACTTGTAGACGGTCTGCTGCGCCTGCGCATGCAGCGCGGCAATCAACAGCACAAGGCAGCTGGCGTGTACGAATCGGGTGGCTCTCATAGGCTTCTCCGCTAGGCCGTGGCCGTCATTCCATTATGACGCAGAAGCGCATCGATCTGCGGCTTGCGCCCGCGGAAGGCGACGAAGGATTCGAGTGCCGGACGGCTGCCGCCACACGCCAGGACTTCGCGCCGGAAACGAGCGCCGACCTCGGGATTGAGGATGCCGGCCTCTTCGAACGCGCCGAACGCATCCGACGACAACACCTCCGCCCACTTGTAGCTGTAGTAGCCCGCGGCGTAGCCGCCGGCGAAGATGTGGGAAAACTGGTTCGGGAAGCGGTTGTATCCGGGCACCGGATAGATCGCCACCTTCCTGCGCACATCGTCCAGCAGCGCAAGCACCGATGCGGCCGTCTGCGGGCCCGCCTGCGCATGCAATCGCATGTCGAAGAGCGCGAACTCCAGCTGGCGCACGAAGCCCGCGCCCGACTGGAAGTTCTTCGCCGCGAGCATCTTGTCGAACAACTCACGCGGGATGCGCTCGCCAGTTTCGACCTGCTTCGTCATCGGCGCCACCACCTTCCATTCCCAGCAGAAGTTCTCCATGAACTGGCTCGGCAGCTCGACCGCGTCCCACTCGACGCCGTTGATGCCGGACACGCCCAGCTCGTCCACCTGCGTGAGCAGCTGGTGCAGGCCATGGCCGAACTCGTGGAAGAGCGTGCTCACCTCGCGATGGGTGAAGAGCGCGGGCTTGCCGTCCACCGGGGCGGAGAAGTTGCAGGTGAGGAACGCAACGGGTGTCTGCACGCGATGGCCCAGGCGGCGGCGGTTGATCGCGTCGTCCATCCAGGCGCCACCACGCTTGCTGTCGCGCGCGTAGAGGTCGAGGTAGAACTGACCGACGCGGGTGCCCGCGCCATCGGTGATCTCGTAGAAGCGCACGTCCGGGCGGTAGAGCTCGGCGGAGGCGGATTTCACCTCGACACCGTAGATCGCCTTGACCACGCGGAACATGCCGGCGATGACTTCGTCCTCGGTGAAGTATTCCTTCACCTCCTGCTCGGAGAAGGCATAACGCTGCTGGCGAAGCTTCTCGCTCGCATAGGTGTAGTCCCAGGCTTTCACGTCCGCCATGTCCAGCTCGTCACGCGCGTAGCGCCGCACTTCTTCCATGTCGCGCTCGGCGAAGGGCCGCGCCCGCGCGGCGAGGTCATCGAGGAAAGCCAGCGCTTCGGCCGGATTGGACGCCATCTTGGTGGCGAGCGAGAGATCGGCGTAACTTGCGTATCCGAGCAGCTTCGCGGCTTCCGCACGAAGCGCGAGGATGCGCACGACCTGCTCGTCGTTGTTCCATTGCGGCTTGCCTTCAGCGCTTTGCGCCGAGGCGCGCGTCACGTTGGCGTGATACATGCGCTCACGCAGGCCCCGGTTGTCCGCGTACTGCATCACCGGCAGGTAACACGGCATGTGCAACGTGAGCTTCCAGCCCTCGCGTGTGTCCTTCTTCGCCGCCTGCTCCGCAGTGGACAGGACGTCTTCGGGGATTCCCGAGAGCTCCTCGCGCGAAGTCACGTAGAGGGCGAAGGCATTGGTGGCGTCGAGCACGTTCTCGGAAAATTTCGCCCCCAGCTTCGCCAATTCTTCCTGGATCTCGAGGAACCGCGCCTTCTGCGGCGGCGCAAGCTCGGCGCCCCCAAGACGGAAGTCACGCAGCTCGTTATCGATGTGGCGGCGGCGTGCGGCAGGCCACGAATCGAAGCCGGTGCTGGCCCGCAACGCCTTGAAGCCCGAGTGCAGGCGCTGGTCCTGGCCTTGCTCGCTGAAATACTGGGTGACCTTGGGCAGCGCGGCGTTGTACGCGTCGCGCAGCTCGGGCGAATTCGCCACCGCGTTGAGGTGGCTCGCCTGCGTCCACATGCGCGCGAGTTTCTCGTTGGCATCGTCAAGTGGCTCGACGAAGGACTCCCAGGTGGGCGCCACGTCCAGCACCGCAAGTCGCTCGATGGTGGCGCGGCCTTCGGCCACCAGCTGGTCGGCGGCGGCTTCCACGTGCCCGGCGCGAATGGAGTTGAATCGGGGCAGGCCGGAAAAGTCGAGGAGCGGATTGTCCATGTCGTTCTCGCTGGAATGGGGGCCCGCTTTCGCGGGGAATGTTCAGTTACCGTGGACCGTGCGGCCTCCGACGAAAGTCCTGACGACGCGGCCGGTGAGCTCGAGACCCAGGAAGGGTGTGTTTTTCCCCTGGCTGAGGAGCGCCTGCGGCTGCACCACCCACGTCTTCCTCGGGTCGAAGATGCAGAGGTCGGCGTTGGCCCCCACGTCGAGCGAACCCGACGCGACCCCGAGGATGCTCGCGGCGCGGTGCGTCACCGCCGCGAGCGATTCGGCCGGCTTCAGGCCCGACTCCCGGCCCCATTGGAGGGTGAGCGGCAACAGGAGTTCGAGGCCGGTGGCGCCCGGCTCCGCTTCGCCGAACGGCACCTGCTTGGCGTCATCGTCGACGGGCGTGTGGTCGGAGCAGATTGCGTCAATGGTGCCTTCGAGCACGCCACGGCGCAGACGATCGCGATCGCCCGATTCCCGCAGCGGGGGCGAGAGGCGGCAGCTGGTGTCGAAGTCGCCGATGTCGCGATCGCAGAGATGCAGGTGGTGGATAGCGACGTCGCAGGTGAGGGCCGCGCCGCGCGCCTTCGCTTCGGCGACGAGGTCCACGGCCGCGCCGGTGGAAAGACGGGAGAGATGCACGCGCGCGCCCGAAGCCGCCATCAGCTCGAGGATCGTGCGCAGCGCCACCGTCTCCGCGATTGCCGGGATCGCCGACAAGCCCAGGCGCGTGGCCACTTCACCGTCGTGCGCCACCCCGTCGGCGGCAAGCGCCGCGTCTTCCGGGCGCAGCCACACGGTGTAGCCGAAGGTCGATGCGTATCTCATCGCACTCAAGAGCGTGGCGAGGTTGGGCAGGGGGCCATCGCCCTGCGAGAAGCCGACGCAGCCCGCCTCTCGCAGCTCCGCCATTTCGGCCAGGCGCGCGCCCTTCAATCCCACCGTGAGCGCGCCCAGCGGGTAGACGCGGGCGCTCTGCATGCCAACCGCGCGGCGCGTCAGCATCTCGACCAGGCCGGGCTCGTCGAGCGGCGGATCCGTATCCGGCGGGCAGGCGAGCGTGGTGACACCTCCGGCCACCGCCGCGCGCATCTCGCTTTCCAGAGTGGCCTTGTATTCGAAGCCCGGCTCGCGCAGGCGCGCGGAGGTGTCGACCAGGCCCGGGCAGACATCCAGGCCCTTGGCATCGACGGTCTCGTCGGCCTTGAAGCCATCGGGCGCCTTGCCGATGCCAGCGATCCTGCCGTCCGCAAGGAAGATCGATCCCGGCTGCTCACTCCTGCGCGCGGGATCGAGCAGGCGGCCCCCGCGGATTTCGACTTTCATCATTGCGACCCCAGCATGGACATCACCGCCATTCGCACCGCGATGCCGAAGG
The DNA here is from genome assembly GCA_039915735.1 of Usitatibacter sp. Taxonomy (GTDB): domain Bacteria; phylum Pseudomonadota; class Gammaproteobacteria; order Burkholderiales; family Usitatibacteraceae; genus Usitatibacter. The sequence continues at coordinate 13,041 of JBDSMR010000015.1, forward strand.
TCACCTGCGGCAGGATCACGCTCTGGCGGCCGTCGGCCACCGGAGAATCGATCTCCACGCCGCGATTCATCGGCCCCGGGTGCATCACGATCGCATCGGGCCTGGCGCGCGCGAGTTTCTCCGCGGTGAGCCCGTAGCACTTGAAGAATTCACCCGCGGAGGGCAGCAGTGCGCCGTTCATGCGCTCGTTCTGCAGGCGCAGCATGATCACCACGTCGCAGCCCTTCAATCCTTCCGCCATGTCGGTGAACACGCGCACACCCAGGCGCTCCACCTGCGCGGGCATCAGCGTCTTCGGCCCGATCACGCGCAGCTCCGGCACGCCGAGGGTCTTGAGCGCATGGATCTGCGAGCGCGCGACACGTGAGTGCAGCACGTCGCCGACGATGGCCACCGTGAGCGCGGAGAAGTCCTTCTTGTAGTGGCGGATGGTGTACATGTCGAGCAGGCCCTGCGTCGGGTGCGCGTGGCGCCCGTCGCCGGCGTTGATCACCGCGACGCCGGGCTTCACGTGGCGCGCGATCAGGTGCGGGGCGCCCGACTGCGAGTGGCGCACGATGAACATGTCCGCGTCCATCGCCTGCAGGTTCCACACCGTGTCGAGCAGCGTCTCGCCCTTGGTGGTGGAGGAGGCGCCGACGTTGAGGTTGATCACGTCGGCCGACAGGCGCTTGGCGGCGATCTCGAAGGTGGTCCGCGTGCGCGTGGAATTCTCGAAGAACACGTTGAAGATCGACTTGCCGCGCAGCAACGGCACCTTCTTCACCTCGCGCTCGGAGACCGAGACGAACTGGTCCGCGGTGTCGAGGATGCGGCGGATCATCTCCGCCGGCAGCCCCTCGGTGGAGAGCAGGTGGCGCAACTGGCCGTCTGGCCCTACCTGCACGCTCGCCTTGTGGGAAAGACTCATTCGGGCCTCTTCACCGCGGCGAACCGGAATTTGCCGCTTTCGTTGGACAGGACCAGCTCTTCGTCGCGCGCCACCTCGACGGTCGCGCCGGTGAAATCGGCGCTGAAGGGCATCTGGCGCCCGCCGCGATCCGCGAGCACCGCGAGGCGAACGGCGCTGGGGCGACCGAAGTCAAAGAGCTCGTTGATGGCCGCGCGCACGGTGCGCCCGGTGTGCAGCACGTCGTCGACGAGGATCACTTCCCTGCCGTCGACGGAGAAGGGGATCTGGCTGCGGCGCGATTCGCGGTGCAGGCCGATGCGGCCGAAGTCGTCACGGTGCAGCGTCACCGCCAGCACGCCCAGCGGGACGGTGACCCCGAGGGCGCGATGCAGGCGCTCCGCGACCCACGCGCCACCGGAGAAGATTCCGACGATCGCGGCGTCCTTCGCCACCTTGCCGCGCATCTGCTCCGCGAGGGCTTTCACCAGGGTTTCGGGGTCGGGCAGGGTGCTCACGGGCGCTCCAGTGCGTCGAGGTAGCTTTGCAGGATCATGGTGGCGGCCAGCGCATCAACATCGGACTTGCGGGCCTTGCGGGTGCGCGTCTCGCGCAACTGCGATTCAGCGATTGCGGAAGTGAGGGTCTCGTCGATGAACTCCACCGGCAGGTTGTAGCGCGCCTGCAGCCGCCGCGCGAACTTCTCCGCCAGCCTGGCGATCGCGTGCTCTGAATCATCCGAATGATGCGGGATGCCAACCACGAAGGCTTTTGGCTGCCACTCGTCGACGATGCGGCCGATGGCCTCGAAGCGCACCTCGTTGGCGACGGCGTCGATGGCGCCCAGGGGGTTGGCGATGCGGGTGGAAGTTTCGCCTACCGCCACGCCAATGCGCCGCTCACCGAAGTCGAAGCCGATGAGCGTGCCCTCTGGCGTCACGCGTGCCCCGCCTCCTCGGACAGATTGGCGGGATTCACGCCCAGTGCGCTCATCGCCGCCGTGTAGCGGTCTTCCGGGGCGAGCTTGAAGAGTGTGTCCACGTCCGCTTCCACCGTGAGCCAGCCGTTGCGCAGGATCTCGTCTTCCAGCTGTCCCGCCCCCCAGCCCGCGTAGCCCAGTGCCACCAGGTGTTCCCGGGGCCCTTCGCCCGCCGCCATCGCCTCGAGGATGTCGCGTGAGGTGGTAAGCCCGATTTCGCCCACCGGCAGGGTCGACTTCCAGGAGCCCACCGGTCGGTGCAGGACGAAGCCGTGGTCGAGCCGGACGGGGCCGCCGAAGTAGACCGGCTCGTCCGCGCCCGCCGAGGAAGGCGGCTCGATCTCCACCTGGCGCAACAGGGTGGCCAGGGTGACCTCGATGGGGCGGTTGACCACGATCCCGAGGGCTCCACGCTCGTTGTGTTCGCAGATGAAAGTCAGGGTTCGGGAAAAATTGGGGTCCGACATCGCCGGCATGGCGATGAGGAAGTGGCTGGTGAGATTGATCGTTTGCATTGGCCACCGGTCGCGTATTTTAATCCTTCAGACAGTTTGGCTCAAATGCCGCCCCGAGGTTCACCCTTGACCACCTACCGTTCGGCCCTTTTCTGGTTCCGCCGCGACCTCCGCGACCGCGACAACGCGGGGCTGTATTACGCGCTCAAATCGGCCGGGCAGGTGCATTGCGTCTTCGTTTTCGATCGCGAAATCCTCGATGCGCTGCCCGGAAATGCCGATCGCCGCGTCGAATTCATCCACGCAAGCCTTGAGGAATTGGCACGCTCGCTGGAGAAGGCGGGGGGCGGGCTGATAGTGCTGCATGACACTGCGCGCACCGCCATACCCGCACTTGCCGCACAGCTGGGCGTGGACGCGGTATTCACCAATGGCGACTACGAGCCTGCCGCCCTCGATCGGGACGCGGAGGTTGAACGCGCGCTTACGGCCGCCGGGCGGCGGTTCCATCGCGCCAAGGACCAGGTGGTCTTCGAAAAGGACGAAGTCCTGACGCAGGCCGGGCGCCCCTTCGCCGTTTTCACGCCGTACAGGAATGCGTGGCTCGCGAAGCTCGAGGACTTCTACCTGCAGGCATATCCGGTCGAGAAAAACACCGCTTCGTTGGTGAAGCCGCCGCGCAAGCTGCCACGCCCGACGCTTGCCCAGCTGGGTTTCGAGAAAACCAACCTCGGCGATTTTCCCGTGGGGACGGGGATGTCCGGCGCCCGCGTGTTGCTCAAGGACTTCTCCAAACGCATCGAGAACTACCGCCACGCTCGCAACTTTCCCGCCGTGAAAGGCGTCTCCTACCTCTCAGTCCACAACCGCTTCGGCACCATTTCGATCCGCGAGCTGGCGCGCGAGGCGCGTTCACACGCGGGCGAGGGCGCGGCCACCTGGCTCTCGGAGCTCATCTGGCGCGATTTCTACTTCCAGGTGCTGTGGCACCACCCGCGCGTGGCACGGGAAGCGTTCCAGGCGCGTTACGCGTCCCTCGAATGGCCGAACGACGAGAAGCTCTTCGCCGCCTGGTGCGAGGCGCGCACCGGCTACCCGCTGGTGGATGCGGCGATGCGCCAGATCAACACCACTGGCTACATGCACAACCGCCTGCGCATGGTGGTGGCTTCATTCCTCACCAAGGACCTGCTGGTCGACTGGCGCTGGGGCGAGCGTTATTTCGCCCGGCACCTGAACGACTTCGACCTCGCCGCCAACAACGGCGGCTGGCAATGGGCCGCTTCCACTGGTTGCGATGCGCAGCCCTACTTCCGCATCTTCAATCCGGTGGCGCAGTCGGAGAAGTTCGATCCCGACGGCAAGTTCATTCGCCGCTACCTGCCGGAGCTGAAGGACGTGGCCAGCAAGTTCATCCACGCGCCCTGGACCATGCCGCCTTTCACGCAGCAGGAGGTGGGCTGCGTGATCGGGCGCGACTACCCCGCGCCGGTTGTCGACCATGCCCTGCAGCGCGTGCAGGCTCTCGCGCTTTTCGGCCGCGCCCGGACCGAAGGCTAGTAGCGCACGCCCGCGAACTTGCCCGCGGCGAGGATGTTCGTCGACACCGTGCGCAGCTGTCAATGGCGCCGCGAGGCGCCGGGCTACTCCGCGACGACCTGGTCCGTGCGGGTGAAGGTCCAGGTGCGCGTGATGTGGAGGATGTCGGTGTCGGTGCGGATGTTGTCCGGGAAACGTGCGAAGGGCGAGGCCAGCCGCACGATGCGGATCGCCGCCTGGTCCAGCACCTTGTGGCCCGACGAGCGGTTGACCTCCACTGTCTCGACTTCTCCATTCGCCTTGATCGCAACCGTGAGCTGCAGCGAGCCGTAGAGACGCCTGGACTTTGCTTCCTCGGGATAGTTGAGATTGCCGATACGCTCGATCTTCTGCCGCCACGAATCGACGTACTGGGCGAAGCGGTACTCCTGCGCGCGCGCGCCCACGAACTTGCGCTTGGGCCGCTCCTGGTAGAGCTGCTGGTTGCGGCGGATCTGCGCTTCGAGGCGCTCGATCTCGAGGCTCTTCTCCACCAGGTCGCGCGCCTCCGCGTCCGTCTTCGGCACGCCCCTGGGCGCCACCTCGACCGTTGTCACCTGCGCGGTCGACTTCATGCGCGTCATGAGCTCCTTCGCCTCGTTCTCGAGCTGGCGCACGCGGCTCTCCGCGGCCTTCATTTCGCGGCTGGGATCGCGGTCGTCTACGGTGGGAAAGGGGCTCGCGGCGCGCAGCTTCTGGTCGGTGTTGCCGCCGCCGTCGAGGTTCGACTGCGCGAGCGCATCGGCCTTGTCGGGCTTGTTCGCGCTCCTGGAGTTGACCAGCACAACGTCCATCACGTTGTGCGGCGCTTCCATGCCGGAGATCTTCGGCAGCTTGAAACCCAGGCCCACGATGGCGAGCGCATGGAACGTGATGGAGGCCACCACCGCCACCTGCATGGAAGCGACGAGACCGAGGCGCTCAAGCAAGAAGTCGGAGAAGGAGACGAGAGCGTCGGGGGTTTCAGGCTGCCTCGACTGCATGGGCAGCGTTACGGCTCTCTGGTGGTGCGCGGCATGAAGCGGATTTTAGCGGGTTATTTCCCCGCGTAGCTGCAAAGGACGTGGACATCCCAAAGATCCACCTCACCGAATTTCACCTTCACGCGCTCACCGGCCACCGCGGACGGCAGCCCGATGGCGCGGCAGGTGAGCGGCATGCCGTCGATGCGCACCAGCTCTTCGCGGATGATGGAGGCATCGGCGGTCTCGATGCCCTCCTGCAGCAGGTACTTGAGGCACCAGTAGCGCTCGAGGTAGCGCTGGTGCTCGGCGTAGGCCTCATAGGCGGCCTCGAACTCGCGCGCGCCCGCCACCAGGTCCTCACGCGTATACGCCGGCTCCTCGCCGCGCAGCAAGGCCACCAGCTGGCGCTGGTTGGCCAGGTCGCAGAAACGCCGCAGCGGGGAGCTTGCCCAGGCGTAGTGGCTCACGCCCAGCCACTCATGCGCGGCGGGGATCACTTCCATGCGGGTCTTGCCACCCTTCTGGTTGCGGTAGAGGGCGTCGTAGCCGCGATCGGCGAGCAGTTTTCCCCAGGTGGCGTTCAGGTGAATCATGAGCTCGGCCACCAGCGTGTCGACCGGCGTGCCACGGCGGCGCTGCTCGATGGCGACACGGCCCTGGCTCACGCGGATGTTGAAATCGGGGCGATCGGCGCGCTCCTCGGCCGCGCCACGCGCCCCCTTGAGGAATTTCGCGAGCTTCCAGAGCGCGAACAGGTCTTCTCCATGCGCGCCTTCCACCTTGCCCAGCGCCACTGTCTCCTCGTTGAGACGCGTGTCCAGCTCCGCAAGGCGCAGGTTGTCGGCGACCGTGATCCATTCGAGGCGCGATTCGCTCGCCGCGATTTCGCAGCTGACCGGGTCGACGTCGAGGTACAGCGAAGCCGCCGGCATGCGTTTGCCCGCCGCCAGCGTGGCCTGCTCCACCGTCGAGTCCGGGAGCATGGTGATCTTGCCGCCGGGGAAATACACCGTCGAAAGGCGCTCGCGCGCAACCGCTTCGAGCGGGTGGGTGGTGCCGAAGAAAAGCGAGGGCGCCGCGATGTGGATGCCCACGCGCAGCCGGCCGTCGGAGCGCCGTTCGACCGAAAACGCATCGTCGATCTCGGTGGTATCGGCGTCATCGATCGAAAACGCGTTGGACGGACCTTCCGCCAGCCCTTCGGGGAGCTGCATCGGCGCGCTCTCCGGGAACCCGGTTCCACGAGGGAAGAACTCGAAGGCGAAGCGGCGCAGGAAGTAGTCCTCCGGGCCCGATAACGCACCCGCTGCCGCCAGCACCTTGGGCGGCGAAAGGCCCGCCGCCGTGGCGGACTGGTCGAGCGCGCGCCACTCGAGCGTCATCTTGTCGGGCTTGAAGAGCAGCGTGTCGATGCGCGTGGCGATCGGCTCCGGCAGCGTTCCCGCCGCCATCTCCGCAGCCCACGCATCGATCTGCTCCTGCTGCTTGCGCTTCCTGTCGAGGCCGGCAAGCGCGGCCTTGAGGTTGTCCGCCGGCGCGACCTGGTAGCGGCCCTTGCCGCGCTTGTAGAAATACATCGGGTTGGCGTGCAGCGTGAGCGCGACCGCGGTGGCTTCCTGCGGCGTGGGCGCCCGCCCGAAATATTCCTTCGCCAGCTCATCGAAGCCGAATTCGCCCTGGCCGCTCGCCTCCCAGAGAAAGTCAGGATCGATCGGCTCGGCGAGCTGCTGCGCGTCCGCCATGAAGGAGGTGAGCGACTGGCCGTCGAAGCGCAACAGGATGGCGGTGGCCTTCACCTTGGAGCGCTTGCCGTGCGCCGCTTCAACCTGCAGCGAACCGCCCGTTTCAGTGAGGATGGTGCCGACGCGGAATGCGCCGTCTTCCTCGAACAGGACCTGCTTCAATGCGCCGCCCAATCAACGATGTCCGGGATGTGCTCCGGGAAGGAGACCAGCGCGTGGTCGCCACCCTGCACCACTTCCTGCAGCGCTCCGGCGTAGTACGCAACCGCCTCGCGGTAATCGAGCACCTCGTCGCCGGTTTCCACGAAGAGCCAGTAACGCTCCGGACGCGTGATCGCGGCGGGATCCAGGGACCGCAACTCCTCCACGTGTTCCTGCGTGAGCTCGAAGGCCTCGCCGGAGTAGAGATTTTCCTGCGGGCCGAGGTATTTGTGGAAGTGGGCGTGCGGATGCACGGCGGGATTGAGGAGCGCCACGCGGCAGCCAGTTTTCTCGGCCAACACCGTTGCGTAGAAGCCGCCGAGGGAGCTTCCGACCAGCGTGAGGTCCTCGGTGGCGACCCCGGCGCAAAGATCTTCGATCTGCCGCACGGCCATCGAAGGACGGTGGTGCAATTCCGGTACGCGGTAATCAACGCCAGTCACGCAGCGGCTCACGTAGTCGCCCATCATCACCGCCTTGGCCGACTGCGGCGAGCTGATGAAGCCATGCAGGTAGACGATGGTTTTCAGAGTGTCACCGATCCGCGGCCGAGCTCGATCACCTCGCCGCCGACGTGGATCGATCCGTGGGTCACGTCGAGGTAGAGCGTTGAGGGGCGCTGGATCATCTCGCCCTGCGAGACCACGCGCTTCACGTCGGTATGGGGGCGGATCACGCTGAACCAGCCACCGAGGTTCGCGCACGCCGAGCCGGTGGCCGGGTCTTCGAGGATTGCTGCGCCATTCGGGAAGAAGAAGCGCGCCTCGACCGTGCCGGCAGCATCGCCGGCATCATGGAAGACCAGCGCCGCACTGTTGCCGTCGGCACTCTTCAAGCGCAAGAACTCATCACTCTTCGGGCGCGCTCGGCGCACCGCCTCAACGCTGGCAAGCGGGACGATCAGTTGTTCCTTGCCCGCGGTGACCCACAGAGGATATTCCGCCATGTCGCGTTCCTCGAGCCCGAGGATCCCGGCCAGCTCGCGGCGATGCATCTCGACCGCTCGCGCCGTGGGCGGCATCGCCTGCAGCGTCCAGCGGTTTGCCTTCGCATTCACCGCAATGATGCCGGCCTTCATCTCAAGAGCCACCGCATCGCCGCCCTTCATCGAACGCACCACGTGTGCGGTACCCAGCGTCGGGTGCCCGGCGAACGGCATTTCATAGGCGGGCGTGAAGATGCGCACGCGCGCGGTGGCCTTGTCCGTCGGCAGGATGAACGTGGTCTCCGACAGGTTGAACTGGCGCGCGAGGCCCTGCATGTCCTTGTCACCCAGGCCGGAGCCGTCCTCGAACACGCAGAGGGGATTGCCCGTGAGGCGGCCTTCGCGCGCAAAGACGTTGAGGATTCGATAAGCGTATTCGGTCATTGATTTCTCCGCTTCATTGCGGCGCGGCCGCGAGCCGATCGAGCAGTTTCTGGTGCACGCCGCCAAAACCGCCATTGGACATCACCAGCACGTGGTCGCCGGGCTTCAACGTGCGCGCCAGCAGCTCAACCATCGGCTCGAGCGTGCGATGCGTGGTCGCTCGCGTTCCCAGCGATGCAAGCGCCTGGGCCGGATCCCAGCCGAGGTCGCTCGCGTAGCAATGCACCACGTCCGCCTCGAAGAAACTCGCCGCCATGCGGCCCTGCATCGTGCCCAGCTTCATGGTGTTGGAACGCGGCTCGAATACCGCCACTATTCGCGCCTTGCCGACGCGCCGGCGCAGCCCCGCGATGGTGGTCTCGAACGCGGTCGGATGATGCGCGAAATCGTCGTAGACGGTGATGCCGTTGACGGTTCCGAGTACTTCCATGCGGCGCTTCACGCCTTCGAAACGCGAGAGGAATTCTATGCCGGCGGCGATCGGGACACCCACGTGGCGCGCGGCAGCCAATGCCGCGAGCGCGTTCTGCCGGTTGTGCTCGCCCATCAGCGGCCAGCGCACCACGCCCTGCAGCTCGCCCCCCATCATCACGTCGAACGAATCGTCGGGGTGGATCGTTGCCACGCTCCAGGGCTGGCCGGCGCCAAAGCGCTCCACCGGCGTCCAGCAGCCGCGCGCCAGCACGCGCTCGAGGGACGCCTGCTCGCCGTTCACCACCAGCAGGCCCTCGGACGGCACGGTGCGCACCAGGTGATGGAACTGCGTCTCGATGGCCGCGAGGTCCGGGAAGATGTCCGCGTGGTCGTATTCGAGGTTGGCCAGCACCGCGGTGCGGGGGCGGTACCAGACGAACTTGGAGCGCTTGTCGAAGAAGGCCGTGTCGTATTCGTCCGCCTCGATCACGAAGAAATTGCTGGCGCTGTCGCGCGCGGTCACGTTGAAGTTGCGCGCCACGCCACCGATGAGGAAGCCCGGCTCGAGGCCGGCGGCTTCGAGGATCCACGCAAGCATCGACGACGTGGTGCTCTTGCCATGTGTGCCGGCAACCGCGAGCACCCACTTGTCGCGCAACACGTGGTCGGCGAGCCACTGCGGACCGGATACATACGCGAGTCCGCGGTCAAGGATCGCCTCGATCACGGGTTTCCCCCGCGTCATCGCGTTGCCCACCACGTAGAAATCCGCCTTGTACTGGTCGAGCTGCGCGGCGTCGTAGCCTTCGTGCAGGTCGATGCCGAGCGCGCGCAGCTGGTCGCTCATCGGCGGGTAGACCTGCGCGTCGCAGCCAGTGACGGTGTGGCCACGCTCACGCGCGATCTTGGCCAGACCGCCCATGAAGGTGCCGCAGATACCGAGGATATGGAGGTGCATCAAGGAGTGGGAGCCGCGAGCAGCGTGGCCGTCGCGGCGAGTGTCTGCAGGGCAGTCATGGAAGGGTTTTTTCGGTTCGGGCGTTGAACGGCGAGCCCTTCGTCCGTTCCAACGCCCTGCAAGGTCGAGACGAAATTCTACGTTAAACTGACCCTCCCGCCCCGCTCGAAAACGGCCCCCGGAACATGGTCCCCCATCTCACCACATCGCTCACCGGCCCCCTGCAGGAACTCGAGCGCCAGGTGCTCGAGCAGCGTCCCGAGATCGAGCGCTGGCTGCGCACCCAGTTCCTCGAGCACACCGTGCCGTTCTATTCGTCCGTGGACCTGCGCAACAGCGGCTTCAAGCTCGCGCCCGTCGACACCAACCTCTTTCCTGGCGGCTTCAACAACCTCAATCCGGATTTCCTGCCGCTGTGCGTGCATGCGGCAATGTCCGCGATCCAGAAGATCTGCCCGGACGCATGCGGCGTGTTGCTGGTTCCGGAGAACCACACGCGCAACCTGCATTACCTGCAGAACATCGCGGTGGTGAAGCGCATCCTCGAAGGCGCGGGCCTCACGGTGCGCCTCGGCAGCATCATTCCCAACCTCAAGGAACCGATGACGGTCGAGACCGCGCAGGGCGAAAAGCTCACGCTCGAACCGGTGATCCGCAAGGGCAACCGCGTCGGCATCGAAGGCTTCGATCCCTGCGCCGTGCTGCTCAACAACGACCTGTCCGCCGGCATTCCGGCGATCTTCCGCGGCATCGAGCAGCCGGTGGTGCCGCCCCTGGTGGCGGGCTGGGCCACGCGCCGCAAGTCGCACCACTTCCATGCCTACGATCGCGTGGCGGAGGATTTCGCGAAGATCGTCGGCATCGACCCGTGGGTGATCAACCCCGCGTTCAGCCAGTGCGGCAAGGTGAACTTCTCGGATAAGGAGGGCGAGGACTGCCTGGCCGCCAACGTGGAATTCGTGCTGAACGAGATCCGCGAGAAGTACAGCCACTACGGCATCACCGAGCAGCCGTTCGTGATCGTGAAGGCCGACGCCGGCACCTACGGCATGGGCATCATGACGGTGAAGAGCGTCGACGACGTGCGCAACCTCAACCGCAAGACGCGCAACAAGATGGCGACCATCAAGGACAGCCAGCCGGTGAGCGAGGTCATCATCCAGGAAGGCGTCTATACCTTCGAGAACGTCGCGGGCGCCGTCGCCGAGCCGGTGATCTACATGATCGACCAGTTCGTGGTCGGCGGCTTCTACCGCGTGCACACCGAGCGCGGCATCGACGAGAACCTCAATTCACCCGGCGCCAAGTTCGTGCCGCTCGCCTTCGAGACCGATTGCCACACGCCGGACTGCAGCGGCAAGCCCGGTGATCCGCCCAACCGCTTCTACACCTATGGCGTCGTCGCGCGCCTGGCCATGCTGGCCGCCGCGGCCGAGGTGGAGGAACTCGTCGAGCGCGACAATGCCCTGGGGGTGCGGGCGGCGAACGCATGAAGTTCGCGTTTGTGGTCGACCCGCTGGAGAAGCTCAAGGCCTGCAAGGATTCCTCGATCGCCATGATGCGTGCGGCCGCCGGCCGCGGGCACCAGGTGTTCGCCCTCGAAGCCCAGGAGATTTTCGTGCGCGAAGGCTCGGTGCGCAGCCGCGTGCGCGCCCTCGAACTTTCCGCCGACGACGACAACTGGTATCGCGTCACGGGCGAAGCCGAGGCGCGCCTGGCTGATTACGACTGCGTGATGATGCGCAAGGACCCGCCCTTCGACCAGGAGTACTACTACGCGACGCTGCTGCTGGAGCGCGCGGAGGGCGAAGGCGCGCATGTCTTCAACCATCCGCGCGCGCTGCGCGACTGGAACGAGAAGCTCGCGATCCTGCGCTTCCCTGGTCTCGCCCCGCCGACACTGGTGGCGAGCGACATGGCCACGGTGCACGCCTTCATCGACCAGCACGGCGATGCGATCGTGAAGAAACTCGATGGAATGGGCGGCACCATGATCTTCCGGGTCGGCGCGAAGGACCCCAACCGCAACGTGATCGTCGAGACGCTGACCGACAACGGCCACCGTACGATCATGGCGCAGCGCTACATCCCCGAAATCCTCCAGGGCGACAAGCGTGTGCTGGTGATCGACGGCGAGCCATTCCCCTTCTGCCTCGCGCGCATCCCCAAGGAAGGCGAGACGCGCGGCAACCTCGCTGTCGGAGGGCGCGGCGTCGCGCAGCCGATCTCGGCGCGGGATCGCGAAATCGCAAACCAGGTGGGCGTTGAACTGGTGAAGGCCGGCATCGTTTTCGCGGGCCTGGACATCATCGGCGACTGGCTGACCGAGGTGAATGTCACCAGCCCTACCTGTATCGTCGAGATCGAGGAGCAGACCGGCGAGGATGCGGCCGAAGTGCTGATGGACGCGCTGGGCGCCTGAACCTAGAACGGGCCGTGGGCGTCGACGCGCTCGATGACGCGCGCTTTCTGCGCCTCGTCCAACGGTTTGCGCCACATCACCATGAGGTGTGGCTTGCCCGTGTCGACATAGCCGGTGCGAAGGTCCGCTGCGCGCGCGCGCGGCTCTCCCACGTGGCCGAATGACGCCAGGCTCTCCCCAAGCATCGCCACACTATCGCGTGTGACGATGGTGGCGAGGCCGCCCTGCTCGCGGACCTGCGCGAAAAGTGAACGGGGCATTCGCCGGTACGCACGCTCCTCCACGCACATGCCGCCACCCAGGTGCACGTCGCCGTACGGGGTCTGGTGGACGTAGGCGACCACCTCCGGGGCGCCCATTCCCGCGGGCGGCGAATAAACCAGCACGAAGTGCTGCGCATAGTCGGGAATGTCGTGGCCGAAGCGCCGCTTGAAGAGCTCGCCCGCGAGGACGCGGGCGTCGTTCACTTCCCACGTGTGGAAGCAATCGCGCCATCCGGGTTCCGCGCCAGCGACTGGACCGGCGGTGGCCATGGCGGCGCAATCCTGCAGGCATCCCGCCGCTTCGAGAAGTTTTTCGAGTTCGGCCGGCGACTTCCAGTGCGAACCGGACACGTAGCGCGGAATGCTCCAGCGAGACGAAGCCGCGCTCACCGGCGCGGGATCCGTGGAGAACGCGGCGTAGACGCCGTGGTGCGCCATCCGGTTGGGAAGATAGTCGCCTGCGAGGTAGCTGTTGGGCACGCCATAGGGGTACGCGAACAGCACCTCGCCCTCGCGACCGCGCAACCGGCGCAAGACACGCGAGGCCTGTGCGATCTCGGCATCCGCATCCTGCGGGCTGCGCAGATCGAATGCGCCGCGCGGCGCCGTGGCTGCGGTGCTGGCCAGCGAATCGTGGTTGTGGTCCCAGCCGTGGCTCTCGACCGCGAGCAGACCTTCGGCTTCCGCCCTTGGCCACCAACCGTCATTCCACCAGCGGCATCCGATCATGCAGCTGCGATCGAGCTCCTCGCGCGCGGCCGGCGAGACGATGGCGAACGAAGTGGCATGCAGTTGCGGCTGCGCCCCGGCGCCGTGGCGCGCGCGGAAGTCTCGCAGGATTCCCGCCATGCCGCGTTGCGGCCCCTGGCGGGGATGCGGCAAATCATGGAAGTCGAAATCGGAGCCGTCGTCGAACGTAAGCCCGACGCAACCACGCATCTCCTGGAACCGGCCTTCCACCAGCGCGCGCGCGATCTCGATGGCGGGGACTACGCGCAGGCCGAGGCGATGGATCGCCTCCAGGTCATCGCGGAATGCGACGTGTTCGTTGGCCGCGTATTCCGGCCCAGCGACGTTCATTGAATGCCAGGTGAGCACCGGAACGCGCGCGGATGCGCTCATCGGGGTCGCCGGCTAGAAAACGGTGATGCGGTCGAAGTCGGTGCCGCGATCGAGGACCTCGTAGACCGTGCTTTCCTTGATCTCGCCTTCCCACAGCGCGATGCCGCGGCCCCGCTGGGCAACGCGGTTGCCCACCACGATGGAGGCGGGAATCTTGATGCGCTCGAGAGCCGGAAGGCGGAAGCCCACGCCCCACTTCGCCGTATCGCGGTTGCGCGAATCCGCCGCGCGCACCGGGATGGGTTCCGGGCGGCCGGGAAACAGCGTGATGGTGGCCACCAGGCGGCCGTCGGTTTCCTGCGCGAGCGCGCTTACACGCCCGAGATAGAACGGGGCGCCCTCGCCGATGCGCATGGACACGAGGCGCCCGATGGCGATGCTCTTCGACGAGGTGGCCGGGCGCTGCAGCCGCCAGGCGCCCATCATCTCGTCGATGACTGGCCAGTTCTCGACCGTGAAGTTGTAATCCGAGACCATCATGGTCTGGGTGCGCTCGGTCACGCGGCCGAAGACCTCGATGTCCTGCTTTTCCTGGCGCGTGAGCTCGCGCTTCTTGTCCGGCTGCTCGAACACCCTGCCGCCGGTGACGAAGTAGTGGATCTCGTTCAGGCCGAAGACCAGGCCCACCGATTTTTCATTCGGCACCTTGGCGGGGGGGCGCGGCGGCGCCCCCTCGCACCAGAGCTTGTGCAGGCGCAGCAACTGGTCGAGCGCATCGCCCGCCGACATGTCCGCCGGCAGGCCCATCGAACCCGGCTCCTCGTCCTTCTGCAGGGCGAAAATGCGGCGGCGCATGCTCTTGGAGAGCCCGTCCACGTCCAGCAACCGCTGGCTGGGACGAAGGTCCGTGGCCGCAATCGGACGCGCGCCGATCGGGCGATCCACGTCAACCGTGAGCGGCAGCAGCGCGGGTGATCCTTCCACCGGCGCGGCACGCACAACCACCTTGCGAACCCACATGCGCAGGAGCTTCTCCACGAACTCCATGTGCGGGGCGGTCAGCTCCGACAGGTATGCGGCCTGCAGCAGCACCACGCTCACGTACGATTCTGCGACGCTGGACTGGCCGTCCTCGCTCTCGAGCGAATCCTTGACGCGCTCCTCCGCGACGCCGGCGCGTTCCGCCGCGACGTAATCGCCGTGCAGGTGGGTCCAGAGTTCCGGGTCGAACCTGCGATAGACGTTCGCATGGAACATCATCTGCGCGCCCACGTAGCGAACGATGCGCTGCGCGATCAGCGCGACGTGACTGGGCAGTTCACCCTCGCCGGCCTGCGCCGCCTCGAGCGCCTTGCGGTAACCGGCTTCCATCCATTCGAGCAACGCTCGGCCGGTACGCCAGGCGTCGCTGTCATTGGAGGAAAGCGGCAGCGTCTTGCCGAAGTAGCGCGCGCGTTGTTCGCCCTGGAGGAATGCGATCTTGTCGCGCATCAGCTCGAGGCACTTGAGGCGCTCGAGCCCGTTGAAATCCACCTCGGCCAGCGCCTTCAGCGCTTCCAGCACCTGGGACTGCGCCTGCGGGATGTTGGTGAGCGGGAGGGCATTGAGCCACTCCTTGCAACCGCGCGCGTCGGCGAAACCGAGCGTCCCTTCGCGGCCCGGTGGGAGGGAGGCCATGTTCAGCGCCCCAGCCTGGCGACCAGCGCCGCGGGGATGGCGCCGGCGGCGGCATCGCGCTGCGGCACGGGGTGGGACTCACGCTCGGGCATGGCCCAGATCGGCTTGGGGAAATGGCGGTCGCCGGCAAAACGCGGCACCACATGCATGTGCAGGTGCGGCGTCATGTTGCCCAGGCTGGCCACGTTCATCTTTTCCGGTTGCATCGTCTCGCGAATCGCTTCCTCGACGGCATAAACCACCGCCATGAAACCTTCGCGCTCAGCGCGATCGAGGTCCGTCATCTCGCGCGCGTGGCGCTTGAGGATCACGCGGCAGTAGCCGGGGTAATCCGGCTCGTCCACGCGCACCACGCGGCAAAGGTCATTCTGCCAGAGCACCGCCCCCCCGGGGCTGTTGCAAAACTCACAGCCAGCCTGCGCCTGATTCATGGATTGGGTTGTCGCCGGGAGCACATTTGCCTATTAGAGCAAAACGCGCTCGATCCCGCCTCGGTTGGCCTTGTCGACGAATTCCTTCATCCAGTCTTTGCCAAGCAGGTGGCGCGCCATCTCCACCACGATGTAATCGGCAGAAGTGCCCGAATCGTCGTTGAAGCGACTAAGGCCCTGGAGGCAGGACGGGCATGCGGTGAGGATCTTGACCTCGCCCTGAAAGCCATCGGCGCGCACCATGTCGGCGCCCTTGCGCATTTCCTCTTCCTTGCGGAAGCGGGCCTGCGTGGCGATGTCCGGGCGGGTAGCGGCGAAGGTGCCGGATTCGCCGCAGCAGCGCTCGTTGAGGGCGACATCCTGGCCCATGAGGGTGTTCACCACCGTAAGCGGCTTGTAGGTCTTCATCGGCGTGTGGCAGGGGTCGTGATACATGTAGCGCACACCCTCGACGGCCGCCAGCGCGACGTTTTTCTCCATCAGGTACTCGTGGATGTCGAGCAGGCGGCAGCCCGGGAAGATCTTGTCGAATTGGTACTTCTGCAGCTGGTCCATGCAGGTGCCGCAGGAGACCACCACCGTCTTGATGTCGAGGTAGTTGAGCGTGTTGGCCACGCGGTGGAAGAGCACCCGGTTCTGCACCGTGATCTGCTCGCCCTTGTCGGCGCGGCCCGCGGAGGTCTGGGGATAGCCGCAGCAGATGTAGCCCGGCGGCAGCACGCAC
This sequence comes from Usitatibacter sp., assembly GCA_039915735.1. Lineage (GTDB taxonomy): Bacteria > Pseudomonadota > Gammaproteobacteria > Burkholderiales > Usitatibacteraceae > Usitatibacter. The sequence continues at coordinate 29,170 of JBDSMR010000015.1, forward strand.
TGGCTGCCCACGTGATACAGCAGCGCCTGGGTGGCGAGTCCCACCTGGCCGAAGAGCCTTTCGCTGCCGCAGCCGGGGAAATAGAACACCGCTTCGGATTCCTCCGTCATCTTCGCCGCATCGCGGATGATCGGAATCACCGAAGCATCCTCGATGTCGAGCAACGCGCGCGCCGTTTTCTTCGGCAGGCCCCCCGGCATCGGCTTGTTGATGAAGTGGATCACCTGCGCCTTGAGCGGCGGCTTGCCGACCGTGGAGGGCGGCGCCTTCACCTGGTGCTGCACGAAAGGCGTGCGGCCCCAGAGCTTGTTGGCCAGTCGCTGCACGCGGAAGCCCACGTCGATCATCAGCAGCTTGATCAGCTTGATCTTGGTGGGATCGGTGGCGTTGAGGAACTGCATCGCGGCCCACGTGCCCAGGCTGGGCCGGCGCTTGCGCAGGCGCGAGAGCAGGTTGCGCATCGCGATCGACACGTCGCCGAAGTCGATGTCGACCGGGCAGGGCGATTCGCATTTGTGGCAGACGGTGCAATGGTCGGCCACGTCGCCGTATTCGTCGAAGTGGCGGATGGAAACGCCGCGGCGTGTCTGCTCCTCGTAGAGGAACGCCTCGGTGAGCAGGGACGTGGCCAGGATCTTGTTGCGCGGGCTGTAGAGCAGGTTGGCGCGAGGAACGTGCGTGGCACAGACCGGCTTGCATTTGCCGCAGCGCAGGCAGTCCTTGAAGCTCGCCGCGATGGCGCCGATCTCGCTCTGCTCGAGGATCAGTGACTCGTGCCCGATGAGCGCGAAGGAGGGCGTGTACGCGCGAGTGAGGTCAGCGCCCGCCAGCAGCTTGCCGCGATTGAAGTGGCCCTCGGGATCGACGCGTTTCTTGTAGTCGGCGAAGGGTGCCAACTCCTCCGGCGTAAGGTATTCGATCTTGGTGAGGCCGATGCCGTGCTCCCCGGAGATCACGCCGCCGAGGTCGCGAGCGAACTGCATGATGCGCGCGACCGCCTCGTTGGCCTCGCGCAGCATCTCGTAATTGTCGGAGTTGACCGGGATGTTGGTGTGCACGTTGCCATCGCCCGCGTGCATGTGCAGCGCCACGAACACCCGGCCGCGCAGCACTTCCGCGTGGATCGCTTCCACCGCCTTCATCACCGGCTCGAAGTCGCGGCCGGTGAAGATGTCGCGCAGCGGGTCGCGCAGCTCGCGCTTCCACGAGATGCGCAGGTTGTGCAGCTGCACGCGCGAGAAAAGATCCTCCGCCGGATCGTTGCCAAGCGCGTCCGGGTCCTGCCCCAGACCCTCGAGGTCGGTGCGCACGCTGGATGCCAGCTGGTCGAGGTTCGCGAGGATGTAGCTCCAGCGGCGCGAGACGCGTTCAACCAGCTCGCGCGCCTGCGCCGGGCGGTCGCCCAGCAACTCGTCGCGCCCGATGCGGTCGAGCGTCTTGTCGTCACCCCACACCGGCATCTCGCCGGCGAGGAATTCCTTCAGCTTCGTCGCCAGCTTGAGCTTGTTCGCGATCGAGAACTCGATGTTGATGCGCTCGATGCCGTCGGTGTAGTCGCCGAGGCGACCCAGCGGGATCACGACGTCTTCGTTGATCTTGAACGCGTTGGTGTGTTTGGAGATGGCGGCGGTGCGCGCGCGATCCAGCCAGAAGCGCTTGCGCTGTTCGGGTGTCACGGCGATGAACCCTTCGCCATCGCGCGCGTTGGCGATGCGCACCACGTGTGAAGCGGCTTCGGCCGCCGCGTTTTCGTCGTCGCTCACGATGTCGCCCAGCAGGATCATGCGCGGGCGTCCGCGGCTTTTCGCCTTGGTGGCGTAGCCAACGGCTTTCACGTAGCGCTCGTCGAGGTGCTCGAGGCCCGCGAGGATCGCCTTGGGATGCTTGTCGATGTAGTCCTTGATCTCGACGATCGATGGCACCGCCTTCTTCACGTCGCCGAAGAACTCCAGGCACACCGTACGCACGTGCTTGGGCATGCGATGCAGGATGAACGTGGCCGAGGTGATGAGGCCGTCGCAGCCTTCCTTCTGCACGCCCGGCAGGCCGGCGAGGAACTTGTCGGTGACGTCCTTGCCCAGTCCTTCCTTGCGCAGGCGCTTGCCCTCGACTTCCAGCATCTCCTCGCTCTTGAGCGTCTTGCCGTCGGCGGCATAGCGTCGCAGCCGGAACTTCGCCATCGGCGCATCGTGGATGCGGCCGCGGTTGTGCTCGACGCGCTCGACCTCGAGCCATTCGGCGTCCGGAGTGACCATGCGCCATGAAACAAGGTTGTCCAGCGCCGTGCCCCACAACACCGCCTTCTTGCCCCCGGCGTTCATGGCGACGTTGCCGCCGATGCAGGACGCCTCCGCGGAGGTGGGGTCCACCGCGAAGACCAGCCCGGCCTCCTCGGCCACCTCCATCACGCGCTTGGTCACCACGCCTGCACCGCAACGGATGACGGGACACGGTTCCGTGAGGCCGGGCAGCACACGCTGCTCGATGGCGGAAAGCGCCTCAAGCTTCTCGGTGTTGACCACCGCCGACAGGCGTTCGAGCGGAATGGCGCCACCCGTATATCCGGTGCCGCCTCCGCGCGGAATCACCGTCAGGCCCAGCTCGATGAGCGCGCCGACGATCGCGGCGCACTCCTCCTCCGTATCGGGGTTCACCACGACGAACGGATATTCGACGCGCCAGTCGGTGGCGTCGGTGACGTGCGAGACGCGCGCCATGCCGTCGAACTGGACGTTGTCCTTGCGCGTGATGGAACCGAGGCGGCGCACGACCTTGCGGCGCAGCGCGCGTGTTTCCTCGAATTCGCCCTCGAAATCGTCCACCGCCTTGTGGGCGGCCACGAGCAGGCTGCCAACCATCGAGTCGCGGTCCGCGTCGCCCTTGTCGCCACGGCGCTTCTGGATCTCGCTCACGCGATGGCGCATGGCCTCGACCAGCTGGCGCAGGCGCTTCGGGTTGTCGAGGAGGTCGTCCTGCAGGTAGGGATTGCGGCGCACCACCCAGATATCCCCGAGCACCTCGTAGAGCATGCGCGCCGAGCGGCCGGTGACGCGCTGCTCGCGCAGCTCGTCGAGCGCGTTCCAGGCCTCCTCGCCCAGCAGGCGGATCACGATCTCGCGGTCGGAGAACGAGGTGTAGTTGTAGGGGATTTCGCGCAGTCGGGTCATGGGGGTTCGATGCCGCGGAGGCTGGCAAGTTGCGGCAAGCCGGAAATCTTACCGCAGTGCAACAAAGTGGCCGTTTGACCGGTCAGAACGAGGCGGCGATCCGGGCGACCACCAGATAACGCAGCAGCTTTCCGACGAACATCCCCAGCGTCGCCGCCCAGAGGGGAACGCGCAGCCATCCGGCCGCGGCGCAGAGCGCGTCGCCCACCAGCGGCACCCAGGAAAAAAGCAGCGACAGCGCCCCGTATCGCTGCACCGCCGCGACGATGCGTGGGGATGGCAACCGGCGCGTGGGAACCAGCCTTCCCAAGCCGTAGGTCGTGAGCCCGCCCAGGGTATTGCCGATGGTGGCGATCGCAATCGCCAGCGCCGCACTTTCCGGGGCCGCCTTCAGCACCGCTACCAGGACCAGCTCCGAGTTCGCCGGCAGCACGGTGGCGGAAAGGAAAGAGGCGGCAAACAGCGCCGCGAGCCCGGTATCGCCACTCCAGTCGAACATGCATCGAGTGTAGCAATCGACTGGTGTACGCTTCCAAATCCATGTCGAATACACCTTCCCGCATCCGCATCGCCACTCGCGAAAGCAAGCTCGCGCTGGTCCAGACCCACTTCGTCGCCGGCGAGCTGCGCGCGGCGCATCCCGGCCTTGAAGTCGAACTCGTCCCGATGACAACGAAGGGGGATCGCATCCTCGACCGGCCGCTCGCGCAGGTCGGGGGCAAGGGCCTCTTCATCAAGGAGCTCGAGGTCGCCCTCGACGAAGGCCGCGCGGATATCGCCGTGCACTCGATGAAGGACGTACCGATGGTGCTGCCGCCGCAGTTCGGGCTCGTCACCTTCGGGCAGCGCGAGGTGCCGCTCGACGCCTTCGTCTCCAACAATTTCGCTGACCTCTCCGCGCTGCCCGATGGCGGCCGCGTGGGCACGTCCAGCCTGCGGCGCGAATGCCAGTTGCGGCGCGCGTTTCCGCGCCTTTCGTTTGTGCCGCTGCGCGGCAACGTCAACACGCGACTCGCGAAGCTCGATGCCGGCGAATACGAGGCCATCATCCTGGCGGCCGCGGGCCTGCGCCGGCTGGGTTTCGAGGCACGCATCCGCGCAACCCTCGACGATTCCATTCCCGCCATCGGCCAGGGCATCCTCGCCATCGAATTCGGCCGCACCCGCGCCGACATCGCCAACCTGCTCGCGCCTTTCGAGGTCGCGGAGACCTCGCACGCCGCGCGTGCGGAGCGTGCCGTGGGACTGGTGGTGGAAGGCAGCTGCGAGGTGCCGGTGGGCGCATTTGCCCGCATCGCTGGCACGCGCGTGAAGATGGATGCATTCCTCGGCCTTCCCGACGGGACGCGTTATGTGCGCGAAAGCGCCGAGGGCGACGCCGCGGACGGGGAAGCGCTGGGCAGGGCGCTCGGAGCGCGGCTGCTCGAGCGTGGCGGACGGGAAATCCTGCGGATCCTGGCGCAGCCCGAACGCGGGGGCCGCGTCGCTTGAGCACCGGCCGGCTTGAAGGGCTGGGCGTGGTGATCACGCGCCCGCGCGAGCCGGCAGAGCTCCTCGCGGCGGCCCTGGCGCGCGAAGGCGCCCACCCATTCGTGTTCCCGGCGCTCGCCATCGAGGACCGCGCGCCGTCTCCGGAGTTCGAGGGCGCGCTCGCCTTGCTTGCGCACGCCACGATGGCAATTTTCGTGAGCGCACACGCGGTCGAGAAGGGCCTGGCGGCGGTCCGCCGCCGTGGCGCCTGGCCTGCGGGTGTGCGAGTCGCGGCGGTTGGCGAGGCCACGGCCGAAGCGCTGCGCAACGCCGGTTTCGCGCAGGTGATCTCACCACTCGAGCGCCATGACAGCGATGCACTCCTGGGTTTACCCGAATTGCGCGCGCTCGAAGGCGGCGATATCGTGATCTTCCGCGGGGAAGGCGGCCGTGAGCGCCTGAAGGAGGGTCTCGAAAGCCGTGGGGTGCGAGTGACCTACGCGGAATGCTACCGACGCGTACGCCCGCATTCTGATCCGGCTGCGCTGGCGGCGGCCTGGGATCGCGGTGAAGTGAACGCCGTGAGCGCGCTTTCCGGCGAGACCATCGCCAACTTCGTCGCCATCATGGGACCTGAGTCGGGCAAGCGCCTGTCCGAAGCGACGCTCGTGGTGCCGCACGATGCGGTGGCGGCGCACCCGGAGGCACGCAAGTTCGCGCGCGTGCTGGTGTCGCCCCATGGAACCGAAGGACTGATCGATACGTTGCAGCAGCTGCGAGTCACGACATGAACGAATTGCCCCCGCCACCCCAGAGCCCGTTGCCCACGCCCCCGGCCATCACCCGTCCAGCAGCTCGCCGCGACGGCGACCGCGCCGCGCGCATCCTCGCCGTCGTGGCCATTGTGGCCACCGCAATGGCCGCGTGGATCGCGATCGACACGCGCCTTTCGGTGCGCGCGATGGAGTCGACGGCGGGAGGCAGGCTCGCGGAGCTGGGTGCGGAAAGCCAGAGCGCCAAGGTGGCCCTCACGCAGAACCAGGTCCAGCTGCGCGACGCACAGACGCGGGTGGCGGAGCTGGAAGCGCGCGTCGCCGACACGCAGGAGCAACGCGTGGCACTGGAAGAGATGTATCGCGAACTTTCGCGCAGCGCGGACGACCGCCTGCTGTCCGAGGTGGAGCAGATGCTGGTGATCGCCAGCCAGCAGCTGCAGCTCGCCGGCAACGTGCGTGGCGCCCTTGCCGCCCTGCAGGTGGCCGACCAGCGCCTTGCACGCGCCGAGAAGCTCGCCGCGACACCGCTGCGCCGCGCCATCGCCCAGGACATGGATCGCCTGAAAGCGGTGCCGCAGCTGGACACCGTCGGCATGGCGGTCAAGCTCGACCAGCTGATCGCACAGACCGATTCGCTACCGATGCTGATCGCGGAGACGCCTGCAACCGCGCGCGCCACTCGCGTGCGCGCACCCGAGGAACATGCGGCCACCCGCGTCGCGCGCGATTTCTGGGACGAGATGAAGGGGCTGGTCCGCATCCGCGATCTCGAGACGCCGGAGCCCGCCCTGCTCACGCCCGCGCAAAGCTATTTCCTGCGCGAGAACCTGAAACTGCGCCTGCTGGCCGCGCGTGTTTCGCTGCTGGCGCGCGACGAGGGCACGTTCCGCGAAGACCTGAAGACCAGCCAGGCGTGGATCACCAGGTACTTTGACACCAAGGCGCGGCAGACCGGCATCGTGCTCGTGGCGCTCAAGCAGATCGCAGAGACGCCGGTGCACATCGGCGTGCCGGACATCAACGCCAGCCTCGTGGCCGTTCGCACGGCGCGCACCGCGCGCGAGAAACGCTGAGATGCGCTTCGCCATCTGGTCCGTCATCCTCTTCGCGGTCGCCGTGGGCATCGCCCTCTTCGCGCGCCACTCCACCGGGTATGTGGTGATTTTTTCAGGCAACCAGCGCATCGAACTGTCGCTGAACCTGCTGGTGTTCCTGGTCCTGGCGGGCTACTTCGCGTTCTATTTCCTCGCGCGCATGGTCGCCACCCTCATCGCCATCCCGGCGCGGGTGCGCGTGTATCGCGCGGAGCGCGCCAACACCCGGCTGCGCCAGTCCCTCAACGACGCGTTGCTCGCATTTTTCCAGGGCCGCTACGCGTCGGCGGAGAAAAGCGCCGCCGCCGCGCTGGTGGGCGACGAAACCAAGGGCGTGGCCGCGATCATCGCGGCGCGCAGCGCCCACGAGCTGGGCCGATTCAACGAACGCGAGCAGTTCCTCGACCACGCCAAGGGGTCCGCGCCGGACGTGGACCAGGCGCGCCTCACTACGCTCGCCGACATGCTGGTCTCGCAAGGCCGTCACGAAGAGGCGCTGGCGGTCCTGAAGGATCTCTCGGCGCGTGACGCGCGCAACCTGCGCCTGTTGCGCCTTCGCCTGCAGGCGGAACAAGCGCTGCGAAGCTGGGACGACGTGCTCACCACCGTCAACGCGCTCGCCAAGCTCGGCGGCATCAGTCCCGTCGAGGCCGCCGCGGTCCGTCGTGCGGCACACCTGGGCAACCTCAATCGCAAGGCGCAGGATGCCGCTGCGCTGGCCGCATACTGGAAGCAGCTCCCTCCGGAGATGCGCACCGATGCGGCTGTCTCCGCCACCGCCGCGCGTTATCACCTCGCGCTCGGCGGCAATGCGGAGGCGCAGGCGATCATCGAGCAGGCGCTCGACAAGGAATGGAACGCGAGCCTGGTGGCGTTGTATGGCGACTGCGCCGGCACCGACGCCTTGCCCCAGATCGAGCGCGCGGAGAAATGGCTGCGCGCCAATGCACGCGACCCGGCGCTGCTGCTCGCGCTCGGCAAGCTGTGCATGTGCCAGGGACTGTGGGGCAAGGCGCAGAGCTACATCGAGGCCAGCCTCGCGCTCGAGCCGACGCACGATGGCCACATGACCCTGGCTACGCTGATGGAGCAGATCGGCAAGCCGCACGAAGCCGTGCAGCATTTCCGCCGGAGCGCCGAGCTCGCCGGCTAGCCACGGCGTGGACCGCTATCGCGAGGTCTACGAATCCTTCCGCTGGGACGTGCCGGCGGACTTCAACATCACCGAATGGGCATGCCGGCGCTGGACGTCAGGTGCGCCGCGAACGGCTCTCCTGTGGGAAGACGAGTCGGGTGAGACTCGCAAATACTCGTACGTCGAGTTGCAGCGCCAGTCGAACCGCCTCTCGAACACGCTGGCGGCACTTGGGGTGCAACGTGGAGATCGCGTCGCGCTGATCCTTCCGCAACGCCCCGAGACCGTGATCACCTACCTTGCCTGCTTCCAGATGGGCGTGATCGCGGTGCCGCTCTCGTTCCTGTTCGGCGCGGAGGCGCTCGAATACCGCCTCGCCGACAGCGGCGCGAAAGTCGCCGTCGTCGACCCGCTGACGGCGACGAACCTCGAACCCGTTCGCGCACGCCTGCCGGAGCTGCAGAACATCATCGGCGTCGCCGGCGCGCGCGGCGAAGGCATGCTCGACTGGGACGCGGCGCTGGGGCGCGCCTGCGATGAATTCGCGCCCCCGGGCACGCTTGCGGCCGATCCCGCCGCGATCATCTATACCAGCGGCACCACCGGCCCGCCCAAAGGCGCGCTGCTACCACAGTGCGCGCTGCTCGGAAATCTTCCCGGGTTCGAGTATTCACACGATGGCTTTCCGAAGGCGCACGACCTCTTCTGGTCGCCCGCGGACTGGGCATGGACCGGCGGGCTGTGGGACGCGCTGATGCCGACCCTTTATCACGGGCAGGCGATCGTGGGTTTCCGCGGCCGCTTCGAACCGGATCGCGCCTTCCATCTGCTGGAGAAGTACGGCGTGCGCAATGCCTTCCTGTTTCCCACCGCGCTCAAGATGATGATGAAGGCGGTGCCGCGGCCGCGCGAGCGCTACAAGGTGAACCTGCGTTCGCTGATGAGCGGCGGCGAAGCGGTTGGCCCGGCGGTGTTCCACTGGACGCGCGAAGAGCTGGGCGTGACGGTGAACGAGATCTTCGGGCAGACCGAGATGAACTACATCGTCGGCAACTCGCATCTCGTGTGGCCGGTGAAACCGGGGTCGATGGGACGCCCCTATCCGGGCCATCACATCGCGGTGATCAACAATGAGGGTCGCGAACTCCCGCCCGGTGAGGTCGGCGACGTCTCGGTGCGGCGCACCTGGCTCGACGGGACGCCCGATCCGGTTTTTTTCCTCGGCTACTGGCGCAGGGACGATGCAACGGCCGCGAAATACTCCGGCGACTGGTGCCGCACCGGCGACCAGGCCTCATGGGACGAAGACGGTTACCTCTGGTACCAGGGTCGCGACGACGACATGTTCAAGAGTGCGGGGTATCGCATCGGGCCCGCGGAAATCGAGAATTGCCTCATGCGCCATCCCGCGGTGGCCAACAGCGCGGTTGTGCCCTCGCCCGACGAAACACGCGGCGCGGTGATCAAGGCTTTCGTGCTGCTCGCGCCCGGAGAGTGCGCGAGCGAAGCGCTCAAGGATTCGATTCGCGAGCACGTGAAGAAGAACCTGGCGCCTTACCAGCAACCGCGCGAGATCGAATTCGTCTCCGAACTGCCGATGACGACGACGGGGAAGGTGCAGCGGAAGGTGCTGCGGGAGCGGGAGATGGAGAAGAAATAAATGGGGTCATTTATTTCTTCGGATCTACGGACGGGGTGAAAGCGTCGCAGTAGAACTCGTCCTCGGGCAGCCTGCGCTGCTCGACAAACGTCTGGCGTGCGACATCGGTCATCGCCGCCGCGCCACACGCGTAGACCTGGTATCCCGAGAGGTCCGCGAAGTCATCGAGCACCGCCTGGTGGACAAGGCCGGTGCGGCCGCTCCACGAATCCTCCGGCAATGGATCCGAAAGCACCGGGATGTACGAGACATTGGGATGATCCACCTGCCACCCGAGTGGCAGGTGGTGCAGGTAGAGGTCCTTGAACGAGCGAGCGCCCCAGTAGACAACGATAGGACGATCCTCGCGGTGATGAATCAGGTGCTCGACCTGCGCCTTCACCGGCGCGAAGCCGGTTCCGCCGGCGACGAAGATGTACGGCTTGTCCGAATCCTCGCGCAGGTAGAAGGTGCCCAGCGGACCCTCGAAGCGCAGGATCGCGCGCTCGCGCATTTCCTCGAACACGTATTTCGAGAAGGCGCCGCCAGGCGTCTTGCGCACGTGCAGCTGCAGGAAGGCATCGTCGTGCGGCGCGTTGGCCATGGAGAAGCTGCGCCGCTTGCCATCCTTCATCAGGATGTCGATGTATTGGCCGGCCAGGAACTGCAGGCGCTCGCCCGAAGGCAGCTTGAGGTAGATCACCGCGACATCCTCCGCGGGTTTCTCGACCTTATCCACGCGGCAGGGCAGCGTGCGGATCGAAAGATCCTTCGCGCCCGAGAGCTCGCGCACTTCGAACACGATGTCGGTGAGCGGTTTGGTGCAGCAGGTCAGCGCCTTGCCGGCGGCCTTCTCGGAATCGTGCAAAGCGCGTTCCTGGTACTCGCCGTATTCGAGCTCACCGGAACGCAACACACCCTTGCAAGCGCCACATGCGCCGTTGCGGCAGCCGTAGGGCAAGCCGATGCCCTGCCGGAGCGCGGCCTCGAGGACCGTTTCACCGGGAGCAACTTCAAACGTGTGGCCACTGGGCTCGAGCCGTACCTGGCGGCCGGGCGCGGAAGATTGAGGCAATTGCGTCGTTCAGCGAGTGCGGCGGAATTCGCCTTCGATCAGGGTGCCATTCGGCGTGCGTCGGCGAGCCGGCGACTCCGAGGCGACCCGGGGACGGGGAAGAAGAAGCAGGGTGAGCGCGATCAGATCCGACACAACACCCGGGAAGATCAGCAGGATGCCCGCCAGCACCGTACGCGCGCTGTCGGTAAGTGCATTGATGGGAAAACGTCCCTGGGTGAAACCGGCGGCCAGGCGATGCAGCATGGCGAAGCGTGCTTCCTTGATCAGCGCCATCCCCGCGCAGGCGGCCAGCACGACCCAGGCGAGCACCCACCATCCCATCGTGGTGGCGAGCTGTACCAGCACCACCGCTTCGAGGACCGGGAAACCCAGTAAAATCACCAGCAGAACAATCCGCACCAGACTCTCCATCCCATCCGTTGCACGGCACCCGCAGCGGGAGCGCATGTGGCAGCCATAGCCGTCCTGACAAACCTACCCGACTCCGAGTCCGCTTTCAATCTGGCCTGCACGTTGGTCAGAGAATGCTACACGCGTCTGGAGCCGGAAAACGAGGCCGCACAGAAGTGAGTGTGCGCTGGCTTTTCGTTTTGTTCGGAGTGTCCGCGATGCTGGCCGGCACCGGCCTGTGGATGGCGAAGCGGCCGGCTCGGGCGCCTTCGGGCCCCGAAATGGCGCTGATCGAGATCGCTCCCGGGGCACTGATGGCGGCCAGTTTTACCGATGCGTCCGGCCTGCCGCAGACCCTGGCTCGCTTTCCGGCGAAGGTCCTGGTGGTGAATTTCTGGGCCACCTGGTGCGCCCCCTGCCGCGAGGAAATGCCAGCCTTCACACGCCTCCAGACCCGTTGGGCTGACCGCGGCGTCCAGTTCGTAGGGCTCGCCGACGAAAGCCCTGACAAGGTCCTGCCCTTCGGCAATTCCCTCCAGATCAACTATCCTTTGTGGACCGGTGGGCAAGAGGTTTCAGAGCTCTCCCGGCGCCTTGGAAACAAGCGACGAGTGCTTCCCTACACCGCCATCATCAACTCCAGCGGACAGGTCCTGGAAACGAAAGTGGGCCCTTACACGGAAGGCGAGTTGGAACAGCGCCTGTCTGCATATGCGGCTAACGCGCAACAACTTCGGTAAATTTTCCACAACGGGAAAGGCTGGACACCAGCTTGGGAGATGCGGCAAACTCGCCCGCCATGCCCAAGATCCTGGTCATCCACGGCCCCAATTTGAACCTCCTCGGCCAGCGCGAGACGCAGCACTATGGCCGCGAAACCCTGGAGTCGATCGACCAGCGGCTGGTGGAGCGGGGGCGGCTGGGCGGCCACGAGGTTTCGGCCTTCCAGAGCAACGCCGAGGCCCCGTTGATCGAGCGCATACATTCCGCGAAAAGTGATGGAACTGCTTACATCATCATCAATCCCGCTGCCTACACGCACACCAGCGTCGCCATCCGCGATGCGCTGGCGGCGGTGCGGATCCCCTTCATAGAAGTTCACCTGTCCAACGTGCACGCCCGCGAGCCGTTCCGCCACCACTCCTACTTCTCGGACCTGGCGGCCGGCGTCATCACGGGCCTGGGGCCGGTCGGCTACGAGCTCGCGCTCGATGCGGCGATGCGTTCCATCGCAGCCGACGCTCCAAGATAAAGAAGGCCTTCCATGGACCTCAGGAAACTCAAGAAACTGATCGATCTCGTGCAGGAGTCCGGGATCGGCGAGATCGAAATCACCGAAGGCGAGGAGAAGGTCCGCATCAGCCGGCAACTCGCCGCCGCGCCGATCATGATGGCATCGCCGCAGATGCAGCCGATGGCGATGCCCGGCCAGCTGGTCGCTGCACCTGCGGCTGCGCCGCCTCCCGTGGAGCCCAAGGGGCACGCGCTCAAGTCGCCGATGGTCGGGACCTTCTACCGCGCACCCTCGCCCGGGGCACCCTCGTTCGTCGAAGTCGGCCAGTCCGTCACCAAGGGCCAGACGCTCTGCATCATCGAAGCGATGAAGCTGCTGAACGAAATCGAGTCGGACTTCTCCGGGACCGTGAAGGCCATCCTGGTCGAGAACGGCCAGCCGGTCGAATACGGCCAGCCCCTCTTCCTGATCGAATAGGAGCTAGCTTGACCCTCTCCCCAACCCTCTCCCCATGGAGAGGGAGCAAACGCTGGAAGCGCCATCGCGATGTTTGAGAAGATTCTGATCGCCAACCGGGGCGAGATCGCGCTTCGCATCCAGCGGGCCTGCCGTGAGATGGGCATCAAGACGGTCGCGATCCATTCCGAGGCCGATACCGACGCCAAGTACGTGATGCTCGCGGATGAATCGGTCTGCATCGGGCCGGCGCCCTCGCGCGAGAGCTACCTCAACATCCCCGCGATCATCAGCGCGGCGGAAGTAACCGACGCGCAGGCCATCCACCCCGGCTACGGCTTCCTCTCGGAGAACGCGGACTTCGCCGAACGCGTCGAGAACTCGGGATTCGTCTTCATCGGGCCCACGGCAGCCTCGATCCGCATGATGGGCGACAAGATCTCGGCCAAGGCGGCGATGAAGCGCGTGGGCATCCCGTGCGTGCCGGGCTCGGAGGGCGCGTTGCCCGAAGACCCCAAGGAAATTCGCCGCCTCGCCGCGGCCGTGGGTTATCCCGTGATCATCAAGGCGGCCGGTGGCGGTGGCGGGCGCGGCATGCGCGTCGTGCACACGGAAGCCGCGCTGGTCAACGCGGTATCGCTGACCCGCACGGAAGCGCAGAACGCCTTCAACAACCCGATCGTCTACCTCGAGAAATTCCTCGAGAACCCGCGCCACATCGAAATCCAGGTCCTCGCCGACGAGCACAAGCAGGCGATCTACCTCGGCGAGCGTGACTGCTCCATGCAACGCCGCCACCAGAAGATCATCGAGGAAGGCCCGGCTCCACTGGTGAAGCCGCGCCTCATCGAGCGCATCGGCGAGCGCTGCGCCGACGCCTGCCGCAAGCTGGGTTATCGCGGCGCGGGCACCTTCGAGTTTCTCTACGAGCGCGACGAGTTCTTCTTCATCGAGATGAACACGCGCGTGCAGGTGGAGCACCCGGTAACGGAACTCATCACCGGCGTGGACATCGTGCAGGAGCAGATCCGCGTGGCCGCGGGCATGAAGCTCAAGTACCGCCAGAAGGACATCGTCAAGCGGGGCCACGCGATCGAGTGCCGCATCAACGCGGAGAACGCGTACACCTTCGTGCCTTCGCCGGGACGCATCACGCAGTACCACGTAGCCGGCGGGCCTGGCATCCGCTACGACTCGCACGTGTACGCCAATTACTACGTGCCGCCCTACTACGATTCGCTGATCGGCAAGCTCATCGCCTATGGCGACACGCGCGAGCAGGCCATCGCCCGCATGCGCGTCGCCCTCTCAGAGATGGTGATCGAAGGGATCCAGACCAACATCCCCCTGCACCAGGAACTCATGAACGACGCGGCCTTCGTGCGCGGCGGCGTGAGCATCCATTACCTCGAAGAGAAAATGGCCGCGCTGAAATCGATCCAGAACGAAACCTAGGCTGCCGGCCCGTGGCCTGGCAAAGACTCGCGCTGGTAGTCGATGGCCGCTTCGCCGAAGAGCTGTCGGAGGCGCTCGAGGAAAACGGCGCGCTTGCGACCGAGCTCTCGGATGCGGACGCCGGCACCGAACGCGAACTGGCCGTCTTCGGCGAACCAGGCGCCGAAACCGCGCTGTGGCCACGGACCCTGGTAAGCGCACTCTTCTCCCTCGACATCGATCCCGGCACGGCACTCGATGCCGCCCTCGACGCAAGCGGCGTGCTCGCCCTCTCGGCGGCTTCCATCGACCGCATCGAGGACGCGGACTGGGTGGCGCTCACGCAGCGGCAATTCAAGCCGATTCTCGCCGGTGAACGGCTCTGGATCGTGCCCACCTGGTACGTGCCACCCGACCCCGGCGCGATCAACGTGATCCTCGATCCCGGCGCGGCCTTCGGCACCGGCAGCCATCCGACGACGCGCCTGTGCCTCATCTGGCTCGAGCGCAACGTGGAGAAGGGCCTTCGTGTCCTCGACTACGGGTGCGGCTCCGGCATCCTCGGCATCGCCGCCGCGAAGCTCGGCGCCTCACCCGTGACCTGTGTCGACATCGACCCGCAGGCGATCGAGGCCACACGCTACAATTCCCTCAGCAACCACGTGCAGCTGGACACGCGCGACGCGCGCGAAGAATTGCCCGGATCTTCCGACATCACCATCGCCAACATCCTCGCCAATCCGCTGCGCATGCTCGCTCCCCTGCTCTCCTCGCAGACACGTATCGGTGGCTCGATCGTGTTGTCGGGCATCCTCGAGCAGCAGGCCGCAGGCGTGATCGAGGCTTACGCGCCCTGGGCCGCGCTCGAAATCGCCGAGCGTGATTCGGGTTGGGTGCTGCTGGCCGGAAAGCGCGGCGCCTGACGTGCTGATCACCACCTGCAGCCATTGCCTGGCGCGCTTCCGCGTCTCGCCGCAGCAGCTGAACGCAAAGCAGGGCCAGGTTCGTTGCGGCCGCTGCTCGAAGGTGTTCAACGGATTCGTGGCGCTGGAGCGCTTCCCCGACGACGACACCGGTGGCCGCCTGCTCGCCGCGCAGGAGACGAACGTTCCGCCGCCGCCGACCCCACCGGTGGAGAGCGTGGACCTGGAGCCGGTTGTGGAAGGCGAAATGCCGGAGATCGAGACCCTCGATACCGATGAGATCCCGGCAGCGGTCACCGCCGCGGCGCCACCCGAATTGCCCTCGTATCCTCCGCGCTTGCGCGCCGCCCCCCAACCGGCGCCGCTGGTCCTCGAAGAGCCGCCACCGAAACCGCCGCCTTCGCGTGCCTGGGCCTTCGGCGTGGTGCTGCTGGCGTTCGTGCTGGCGCTCGAACTGACCTATGCGTATCGCGGCACCATCGCGCAGCGGTATCCCGCCGTGCGGCCTACTCTCGAATCGGCGTGCGCCCAGCTGCAATGCACCGTGCCGTGGTCACGCGAGGAGTCTCTGCTGAAGCTCGAGGACTCGGAGCTGCTCGAAGTGCCCGGCAAGCCGAGCGAAATCGCACTCGGCGCGCGCATCCGCAATCTTGCTTCGGTAGCGCAGGACTATCCGCACCTCGAACTCACGCTCACCGACATCTCCGGACAAGCGGCAATGCGGCGCGTGTTGCGCCCGACCGACTACCTCGGCCGTCCATTGGTGCAGGGGGAAGTGCTTCCGCCCGGAGTAGAAGTCGCGCTGCAGTTACGGCTCGAGACCCCGCGCGTGAAAGCCACGGGATACGAGCTGCTGCTGTTCTACCCCTGACACGCGCCGCCTAGGCGGCGGTCTTGCGCAGGTTCTCCACCATCGAGTCGACGGCGCGGTCGACCAACGCCGTGTCGTCAATCACGCGGGCAAGACCCAGGCGCATCTGCTCGGCGAGCGCTTCCGGCGTGATCGAGACCGCGTTCGAACGCGACATCGAGTTGGTGAAGAGATAGACGCCCTTGTTGGGGCTGATCCACGTGAGTCTCGCACGCAGCGGCGTGTTGTTGTCGCGCACGAACTCGCACCACGTGCCGCGCTGCAGGTTGGTCCAGATGCCCGTGCGCGTGAACACGTTGCGCACGATGGCGGCACCCGGCGCCGGCTTGCGAAGGCGGATTTCCTCGACCTGGATGTCGCCGGCCGGGAGGATCTCGCGCTCGACCTTGATTTCCTCGATGGGCGCGGGCGGGGGCGCAACCGGCTCGGGCAATGCAGCCAGGCCACGCAGTCCGGCCTTGACGGCGGCGGCATGGGAATCCACCAGCGCGCCCAGGAAAGTATCGCGCGCGCCGTCCGTCATCTCACCGCGGGTAAGGCCCTGCTGGATGCGCTTCAACATGCCGGGCAGCATCACCACCAGGCGCTTGCGATCATCGGCGCAAGCCTTGGGCTCCACGCTCCAGAGAAGGTCGTCCATGGTCTGCACCAGGGCCTGCCACGCGGGCGAGCCTTCGCCTTCGGCCAGCTGCACCGAAGCCAGGGCTCCCACCCAGGTGTCCAGCAGCATTTCGCGCAGGACCGCGGGAACCCAGACGCGCGACTGCAGGCTGCGTAGCACTTGCTCCTCGGCGACGAGGCGGGAAATGCCGGCGCGTTCGCGCTCCTCGATCAGCTGCGAGGAACGCTGCACGACGTCGGCTTCGGCGCGGCCCTCTTCGGCGATGAATTCCTCGACGCGCGCGACCATGTGCTCGAAAAGGGCGAGGTCAGTGTCGAATTTGCTGAGGACCTCGTCGACCACGCCCTCGATCATCTTGAGGGTTGCGCTGCCACGCTTGTCGTTGTCGTCGAGGCCGATGGAAACCGCCGCGAGCAGATCGATCAGGTGGCGCGCGGGATGCGCCCTCGAAGAGAAGAAGCTCTTGTCGAGCAGCGCGACCTTGAGTGTCGGGATCTGCAGCCGACCCAGCAGCGCCTTCACGCTGGCGGGAATGTGGTCGTCGTCGAATACGTAGTCGAAGAGCATCGCGACGATGTCGATCGTCATCGCGTCGACCGTGCCGAGGGAGGCGCCCTGCGGAACGGACTTGAGGCTCTTGAGGATGTTGACCAGGCCCTCTTCGGTCGCGCCGGTGCCGCCGGACGGCGCGTCGCGATGCATGCGGGTCAGCTCGGCCATGAAGGGCGAAGCGGCCATGCCTCCACCTCCGCCACCACCTGCCATTGCATGGCCGCCGAGCAGGCCGGCAATGCTGTCGCCGCCCGCGCCGCCACCGCCACCACCAACGCCGCCGCCGCCCGCGTTACTCGACCCCAGCAACTGCGCGAGCGTGCCGAACAGGTCTGGCGTTGCACTCGCGGAGGAGGCCTTGCCCTCGTTCGGCGAGGCTGCCGCGCGCTTGGACGCGGATGCCTGCGCAGCACCGGCGCGGCGCGTCGTCGGGCGGACATCGGGAAGGATGTGGCGCGCGACCAGATGGGCGTTGATGTCCTGGTAGACGCTTTGCACCGCAACCTGCGCGTGACGCTCGAGCTGGCGCAGCAACGCCATGCGTACGCGGAAATCCGATTCGATCTGGTCGCAAGCGTCCTTGAGCGCGGCGCAGATGGTGGCCGGGCTCATGGGGTTGGCGTCGTCCTCCATCTCCGGGCGCTCCATCAGGAAACCCATGCGCTGGCTGAGCGCGAAGAGCTCGCCTTCGCAGGCGCCCGTCAGTCGGTTCGACATCGCGTTGAGCGCGAGGCTTTCCTCGAGCGCTTCATGGCCGACGAGGGAAAGCTCACCCGGCTGTGGCGCCGTGGTGAGCGAACTCGCGTCGCCGCGGACCTTGCGGTTGAAGAATTCGACGAAATGCTGGCGGAAGGTGGACTCGATTGCCGAGCGCTTGGCGCGCGCGGCGGAGCGCGCGTCCAGGAAGACGTTCTGCTCGTCGCGGTCGAGCGACTTTTCGGCGAGCTCGAAGAGCTCGTCTTCGACGCGGTCGAGCATTCCCGAAAGCGCGCCGGCGATGCGGTCGAGCGCCATTTCACGGCAGCCGGTCAGGACGCTGGCGGACTCTTGCGAGGAAAGGCGGGACTTGGCCCGGGGGTGGCTGCCCAGCGGAACGACGTTGCCGTTCTGTGTCATCTTGCTTTGCCTTTCTGGCAATCCCGCTGTCATGGAGCGCCTGGCGCCCTTTAGACCGGTAACTTTGCGTCGCCATCTTTCGATGGGTTTGCCGTTGCAGAAATCCCGCGCGCGAAGACATATTTCAAATGTCATCCACGCGCCTGATCATCGCCCCGCCGGGCCGCTCGGTCAATGCCGCTTGTCGGCCCCCGGACGCCGCGCATCCCACCTTGCCAGCCTCCGGCGGGGCAAGGTGCGCCGCTATACTGCACGGATGCCTATCCTGGTCTGCGGTTCCCTGGCCTACGACACCATCATGGTGTTCCCGGACCAGTTCAAGAAACACATCCTCCCCGACCAGATCCACATCCTGAACGTCTCGTTCATGGTCCCGGACATGCGGCGCGAGTTCGGCGGTACCGGCGGAAACATTGCGTACAACCTGAGCCTGCTGGGCGAGGCGCCGATGCTGATGGCCACTGCCGGGCACGACTTCGGGCCGTATGCGGAGCGAATGAAAGGCATGGGGATGTCCACCGCCCATGTGCGCATCCTGCAGGACCAGTTCACGGCGCAGGCTTTCATCACCACCGACATCGAGGACAACCAGATCACTGCGTTCCACCCGGGCGCGATGATGTCCTCGCACCTGAATCGCATCGCGGATGCGAAGGACGCCACGCTCGGCATCGTCTCGCCTGACGGGCGCGACGGCATGATCGAGCATTCGCGCGACCTCGCCGCGGCCGGCATCCCGTTCGTGTTCGATCCCGGCCAGGGCCTGCCGATGTTCTCCGGCGCGGACCTGCTCGAGCTGATCGCCGGGGCTCGCGCGCTCGCGGTCAATGACTACGAAGCGCGCGTCGTCGAGGAACGCACCGGCAAGAAGATTGCCGAGATCGCCGCGACAATTGGTGCCGTCGTGGTCACGCGCGGCGCCGAGGGCTCGAGTGTCTTCGCCGAGGGCAGGGAGATCCGCGTGTCCTCGGTGAAACCAGACGCCGTCGTCGATCCCACGGGCTGCGGCGATGCCTATCGCGCCGGCCTGCTGTACGGAATGTCGCATGGCTGGAGTTGGGAGAAGTCCGCGCGGCTCGCCTCGGTGATGGGATCGATCAAGATCGCGCATCGCGGCGGCCAGAATCACGCGCCTAAACGCGATGAAATCGCCCGGCGCTTCAACGACGCGTTCAGCGAAAAACTCTGAAGGAGCTACACATGGAAAAATTTTCGAAGTCGGCCGCCGCGGCCACGATCGCGCTGTTGATGGGCGGCTGCGCCTACAACGCAGGCAGCGCCGACTATCGCGCATATGAAACACGTAGCGAGCAGTCGGTGCGCTTCGGTGTTGTTGACAGCGTGCGACCCGTCCGCATCCAGCCCGGCGACACCGGCATCGGCAGCACCGCCGGCGCGTTCATCGGCGGGGTCGCGGGCAGCAACGTCGGTGGCGGCAGCGGCCAGATCCTGGGCGCCATCGGCGGCGTGATCATCGGCAGCATCCTCGGACACAACATCGAGCGCCAGTCGAACGAGGTTTCCGGCCTCGAGGTCACGGTACTGCTCGATTCAGGCGAATTCATCGCCGTCGTCCAGGGGGCGGACGAGGCCTTTCGCGCGGGCGACCGCGTGCGCATCCTCTCCGGGCGCAGGTCGACTCGCGTGACGCATTAACGCGCGCGCCGGCCGCGCACTGCGCACCTTGCGCTGGACGCGCATGGTGCTGCACATGGCGGCCGCTGCCGCGATCCTGAGGCTGGTGTTTCCCCGCTCGAGTCCGGCGCGCCAGCGCGCCCTCGTGGGCTGGTGGTCGGCGAAGCTGCTGCGCATCGTCGGGGTCAGCACGTGCATCGAGGGCTCGCCTCCCGACGATTGCGAAAGCGGCGCGATGATCGCGGCCAACCACGTCTCATGGATCGACATTTTCGTGGTGTCGAGTGTGCGTCCCACGCGCTTCATCGCGAAAAGCGAAATCCGCGACTGGCCCATCGCCGGCTGGGTAGCGGAGCGCGCCGGCACCATCTTCATCAAGCGCGAGCGCCGCCGCGACACCGCACGCATCAACGACCTCGTGCACGCGGCATTGGTGCAGGGCGATCGCGTGGGCCTGTTTCCGGAAGGCACGACCACCGAGGGTGATCGCCTGCTGAAGTTCCACTCGTCGCTGTTCGAGCCCGCGGTGGTGAACCAGGCGCGCGTGCATCCCTGTGCGATTCGCTACGAACACGCCGACGGATCACTCTGCCGGCCGATGGCGTACGCGGGCGAGATTTCGTTCAGGCAATCGCTGGGGCTGGTGATGCGGCAACGAAACGTCGTCGCTCGGGTTGCTTTCGCGCCACCCCTGGACTCCGCCGGCCTGGGCCGTCGCAATGTGACCGCCGCGGCCGAAAGCGAAATCGCTAGGCTGCTGGGGGTGGAGGTGGCGCGCAGCTCACCTCGAACACCGCACGATCCTCCAGACGCGCCCCGGTAAGCGACCGTCCCCAGACGCAACCGCTGTCGAGGGAAAGCAGGTCGGGGCGAATGCGCACCCCGAGCGCCGACCAATGGCCACACACGATGGTGTGATCCGCGCTCTGGCGCGCGGGCATGTCGAACCAGGGCGTCATGCCTTCGGTTGCATCGCCCGGATCGGTCTTGAACTTGAGGATCATCGAGCCGCCGCGATCGAGCACGCGCAGGCGCGTCATCGAGTTGATGATCACGCGCAGCCGGTCCATGCCGGTGAGTGACTCGCTCCACGCCGTCGGTTCATCGCCATACATGCGCGCGAGGAGCTGGCGATAATCGGGGCCGCTCAGCAGGGTTTCGACTTCCTTCGCAAGCGCGCGCGCGTACGGCACGCTCCATTCCGGCATGAGGCCCGCGTGCACCAGCGCGAAGTTGCCTTCGACGTGCATCAGCGGCTGCTGCCGCAACCAGTGGATGATTTCATCGCGATCGGGAGCGGCGAGGACGTCTTCCATCGTGTCGCGCTTGCGCCGGCGCTCGACGCCTTCGGCGATGCAGATGAGATGGAGGTCGTGGTTGCCGAGGACGGTGATCGCCGCCGCGCCGAGCGACTTCACGAAGCGCAGGCAGCGCAGCGAATCAGGCCCGCGATTGACGAGGTCACCTACGAACCAGACGCGATCCTTCGCGGGATCGAACTTCGCCGCCTCGAGCAGTCGCTCGAGGGGCTCGAAACAGCCTTGCAGGTCGCCGACGGCGTAGGTGGCGATGTTATTTGGCCGCGCCAGCCATGTAGTCGACCGCTGCCTTGACCGCATCGTCGGAGAGCGAGGCGTTGCCGCCCTTGGGAGGCATCGCTCCCTTGCCCTTCAACGCCGAGGCGTGCAGCGCTTCGATGCCGGCCTTGAGGCGCGGCGCCCATGCGGCTTTGTCACCCAGCTTCGGAGCGCCCGCGACACCGGCGCCATGGCACACGGCACACACCGTGTCATACGTGGCCTTGCCGCCACCGCCGGCCTCTGCCTTGCCGGCAACCGGGGGCACCGCGACAGATGCGACTGCAACCGGTACCGCAACAGCAGCTGCGGGAGCCGGGGCTTTGGGATCAACCTCGGTCTTCGCGACCGGCGCCAGGCGCCTGGCAACGGCTTCCGGCGACATTGCCGGATCGTCCTTGAGCGAGCGCGAGCCATACATGCCGACCGCGAAGTTGGCGAGCAGGATGATGGCGATAATCAGGGCCACCGCGCCAACCGCGACACCAATGGCGAGGGTGACTGGACTGGGTCCGCTGCTGTCTGTGTTCTGCTCGTGATCGCCGGACATTGTTTTCCTCGGAAACGCGCTCGAAAGGGAATGGAAATTCAATGCCGATTATATCGCGAACCATCGAAGTCATTTAGAATCCGATAGATACGCGCCCGTAGCTCAGCTGGATTAGAGCACTGCCCTCCGAAGGCAGGGGTCGCACGTTCGAATCGTGTCGGGCGCGCCAATCCATTCCCCCGTGCCCGCCCTCGCGGGCAAATTCCGCGGCTAGTCGCCCGCAGCCCTTGCCGGCGGAACGGCGGAGAGCCGTGGCCGCACTTGCGACTGGTACTCCGGCACCCAACGCTTGAGGTCGCGGCGCACTTCCGAGTCGGTGGGAATGCGTTCCGCGGCGCGCAGCCATTCCATCAAGCCCTGCAACCAATCCGGATCCACCTCGCGCGCCTTCGCGATGCGCAGCTTCGGGTGCGGCGTGGGCCGCGTGTGTTCATCGTCGGCGAGCAATTCCTCGAAGAGTTTCTCGCCCGGCCTGAGGCCCGTGTACACGATGCGGATTTCGCTCTCCGAAAGTTCGGAGAGCCTGATCATGTCGCGCGCGAGGTCGACGATCTTGACTGGCTCGCCCATGTCCATCACGAAGATCTCGCCGCCCAGGCCCATGCTGCCGGCCTGCAGCACCAGCTGCGCGGCCTCCGGGATCGACATGAAGTAGCGGACCATCTCGGGGTGGGTGACGGTGACCGGCCCGCCCTTGTCGATCTGTTCCTGGAATTTGGGAATGACGCTGCCGGCGCTACCGAGCACATTGCCGAAGCGGACCATCTCGAAGCGCGTGCGGCTTTCCGCCTGAAGTGCCTGGCACACCATCTCCGCGAGACGCTTGGTCGCGCCCATCACATTGGTGGGATTGACCGCCTTGTCGGTGGAGACGAAAACGAACTTCTTCACGCCGTATTCGATTGCCGCGCGCGCGACCACGCAGGTGCCGAGCACGTTGTTCTGCACCGCTTCCCAGGCGTTGGCCTCTTCCATCAACGGCACGTGCTTGTAGGCAGCGGCGTGGAACACCAGTGAGGGCGAATACTGGTGCATCACCTGGTTCACACGGCGAACGTTCTTGATGTCGCCAACCACGCTCGAGACCGGCAATTCCGGAAATGCCTCACGCAACTGCTCGTCGATGCGATAGATGGCGTATTCGTTCATCTCGTAGAGAACGAGCATCGCCGGGTCGTACGCGGCGATCTGGCGGCAGAGCTCGGATCCGATGGAGCCACCCGCACCGGTAATGAGGATCACCTGGCCGGTGATGAGCTCGTGCAGGCGCGCGTCGTCGAGCGTGACCGCGTCGCGCTTCATCAGGTCTTCCACCGCCACCTTGCGGATGCGGGCGGGCGAGCCCTTGCCTTGCGCGACGGTGTTGAGAGTTGGCACCGTCATCACCGAGACCTTGGCGCGTTTGCAGATCTCGACCACGCGGCGACGACCCTGGTAGGTGACCGAAGGCATGGCGATGATGGCGTGGCGCAGCTTGAGGCGTTGCGCGAATCTCGGGAGGTCTTCGAGTACACCGATCACACGAACGCCGTGCAGCAGGCGGCCGCGTTTCTTCTCGTCGTCATCGAGCAGGCCGACGACGCGCCATTCGTTGCTGCGCGAGAGCTCCTTCACCAATCCAACGGCTGCATCGCCCGCGCCCATGATCGCAACCGGCGTGCCTTGCTCGCCGCCGCGCCCGTACAGCGACCACTCCTTGAAGGAGCGGAACGCCATGCGAGCCAGCGACATCAGCGAGATGAGGAAGATCGGATAGAGCAGGTATTCGCGCCAGCCGAGGCTTGTGTCGAGGCCGGCGATGCGCAGCGCCAGCGAAAGCGCGACCGTGCCGGTGAGCACCGCAAACACGATGCGCTGGATATCGGGCAGGCTGGTATATCGCCATACGCCCTGGTAGACACCGAAGAAGACATTGACCGTGACCTGCAGCGGAACGGCGAGCGCAAAGACGGCGAGCAGGTTCTGGAATTCAACTTCGCCAAGGCCATTGACGTCGAGCAGCGCCGCGGCTGCGATGACGGCGAGCACGAGGGCGAAGCCATCGAAGAGGGCCGAAGCCAGGGGGCGGGCGTCGATCTGCGGAGTTTTCATCGCGGGAACCAGGCAGTGGAAGGTTTCTTCATGGCGCCGCCTGTGACTTTCTTGTTGTTGTCCGATCGATTGCGTAGAGCATCAGCGAGTACACCGCCGACCAGCCAAAAATTATACCGCATTGCAGCAAAAGCCCGCCGCCCTGAAGGACCAATGCGCTCACGCCCGCTGCGGCCATCAGCAGGTAGGCGCGCAGTGCCACGTCTCGCCGGGACCATCCCGCCAGGACCAGGCGCTGGTAATAGTGGCTGCGGTGCGCTTTCCAGATGGCCTCGCGCCGGACGATGCGCCGCAGCAACGTGATGCTTGCATCGACGATGAACGGCGAGAACACCACCAGCGGAAAGAACCACGGCCAAGCGCCCGCGTAGCCGCCGTAGATGCCAAGCGCGCCCGCCAGGAATCCGAGCGGTATCGAACCCGAGTCGCCGAGGAAAGTGCGCGCGGGAGGGAAGTTGTGGACCAGGAAGCCGGCACTTGCCGAAGACAGCGCCGCGGCGGTGAACAAAAGCGCGGTCTCCTGCGAGCGCCAGGCGGCAATGGCGTACGCGGCGAAGCCGATCGCGGCCATGCCGCCCGCGAGACCATCGCTGCCATCCATGAAGTTGAAGAGGTTGGTTGTCCACGCTATTGCCAGCGCCGCGCCGAGCCACCACGCGACCTCCAGCGGCGCCTGGGGAATGCCGCCGATCGCGGCCATTGCCGTGAGTGCCGCGAGCGAGTGCGCGGCCAGGCGCACCAGCACCGGCAGGCTGCGGATGTCGTCCGCCAGCGAAACACCCCAGAGCAGCAAGGCCGCGGCGAGCACAATCGAGAGCGATGCGGGAAGGCGCGCCAGTGCGATGAGCAGGACGCCCGCAAGGATGCCGATGCCGCCGATGCGCGGCGTGGGGACGGAGTGCAGCGAGCGTTCGTTGGGATGGTCCGCGAGCAGGCGGCCGCGCGTCAGACGCAGCAGCAGCGCGATTACCAGCCACGCCAGTACGCCGGGAATCAATGCGACTCCCACGTAGGTCAATGTTTTCTCCTGGCGCGGTATTCACCAACCATCTCCTCGACGGCGTCCTCGATAGGGACCCGCGGGGACCACTGCAGTTCCCGCAGGGCCGAAGAAGGGTCTCCCAGCAGCGGGCGGGTCAACCGGCGCGCCTTGCCTGCCTGGCCTATCAACGCGGACGCCGCCTCGATGGCTGACGCGGGCATCGGAAACAATCGCAGCGGGCGGCCCAGGGCCTTGCGCATCAAGGTCATGACCTGCGCCGTCGAGACGCCTTGTGGATGCGCGGCGATGTAGGTCTTCTGCGCCGCGGCCGGATGACTGGCACAGGCCAGCAGCAGGTCGGCGAGGTCATCCACGTGCACGAAGCTGCGCCGTGCATCAAGGGAGGCAAACGGAAGCGGCGCGGCGCTATCGGCAAGGCGAAGCAACGCCGCAAGATTGGCTCGTGCACGAGGCCCGTAGACGAGTGCCGGCCTCACGATCACCGTTTCCAGCTGTGCAACTTCATGCAAGGCGCGCTCGGCGGCCCACTTGGAGCGCGCATAGGCGTCCTCGGGGGCAGGCTTGTCATCAGGCTTGAACGGGCGCGAGGACGTCTCTTCGCCGTTGACCTTGATGGTGCTGAGGAAAACGAGGCGGCGGGCACCAGCGGCAGCCGCTGCCTGCGCCAGCGCCCGCGTCTTGTCGGTGTTGTCGCGAGTGAAAGCCGCGTCGTTGCCGGGACCATGGGCACGCGCCGCGAGATGAAAGATGGTGGCGCCGGCGAGGTCCGTTTCCTGCAGCCGTGCGGCCCAGTCATCCGAGGCGAACGAAATCGCTCGCGAGGACGAAGGCAGGCGCGCGGCCAGCACGCGGCCAACGAATCCGCTTGCACCGGTGATCACGACACGGTCGATCGGCTCGATCATGGGGAGCCCCAAAACGAAACGGGCATTCCCTGGGGAATGCCCGTTCGTGGTGTATCAGGCGATCAGGTGCAATTGGTCGGGTTGCGCACCGAAATCACGGCAGTCGACGTTCCGTCCGTAACCGTCACGGTTGAAGTAACCACCGTAGCCGATGGAGTGGGCCCGGGAACGGCATTGCGCGTGATCTGCACCGTACGTCCCGTTCCGCCGATGGCGGTAATGTCCGGGTCTGTGCTGTTGGCATTGATCACCGCAGTGCCGTCGCCACCAGCAACCAGGACGTTTGCGGATTCGCCGCAACTCAGCGTGATGGTCGAGGGAATTGCGCGCAGCGGGGTCGGCGGCGGATCGGCGGTACCGGGCTTGGTGCTGATCTTCACGGTTCCACGCGCGCCGTTGGCGTCGGTCACGACAATCGTCGCATCCGTGAGACAGATCTGCGGGCTGCCCGCAGTCAGGGTGAAACGACCCGGCTGCGTCGTGCTCGTGGGGGGTGACACGGTGACGGAGCCGAACGCACTGGTCGCCGTATACGGGGGCACGCCGTCGAACACCAGGATGTCGCCCGAGCCGGTGCCACAACTTGCCGTGTCGGGACCGGTGAAGGTGAAGGCGTCCGGGAGGATCGTGAGCTTCTGCGAGGTCGTCGGCAGGGCCTCGATCACGAACACCTGCTCGGTCGAAACGCCGGTCGCGACGTCGGTGACGCGGAAGACACCGATCTGCGTCGGCGTGCCCGGGGGCACGCGGAAGATCGCGCTGGTCTTGCCTTGATGGTCGGTGGTGACCGTGACGCTATTGCCGATGATCGCTCCGCCCGGATTGAAGACCCACTGCTCTGGCCCGCGGAGGATGTCGAGGCGGAACTGGCGGTTGCCAATCAACGCGCCGTTGAAGTTGGCTTCGATGCGCACTGCGGTTTCGCCCCCCGCGCAGGCAGCTGCCGCAGAGGCCGCACCTGCCGGGCACGTCGACGTGTAGAACACGCCGTAGCTGGTGAGGAAGTTCTGCGCGACCTGGATGGTTGCGGTGTTGAAGCCGTTGGTCTGGTCCGTGACCGAGATGATGACCGAGCGCACCGGCAGCTCGTTGACCGCGATGCCGGTGTCGATCACGCCCGGGTTGTTCGGGATGACCGTGAAGGAGGCTTCGTTGATCTCCGCCGGCACCGGCAGGATGCCCGGTTGGCTCGAGATCAGGCGGTACGGACGGCGACCGCCCTGCACGTTCATCGTTGCGGGCATTCCCGCGTAGAAGGTCCCGGTCAGGGGAAGCAGAAGGAGGTTTCCGCCGGTGAAGGACGGTGTGGCGCCGCCGCCTCCGCAAGAACCCAGCAGAAGGGCCCCAACCAGCATAAACGCGCTGCCTACCAGAGAGGTGCGCAAGGAGTGGAATTTCACGATGTTCCCCTTTGTCCGTTGCCCGCGGGAATTAAATCTTCATAAATTAGCGGGTTATCGCGGGTTATTAAAGCGCAACTTTCAGTTTGGCGCAAGTAGAGATTTCCGGGCGGTCAAGGGGCGCCTTACGGGCACGCCCCTAGCCCCGCTCCGGACATGGTTGCGATCACGTTCTGCGACGTTTGGCCATCGCTGAAAGTGACCGTGACCCTGGTCGGAGCCGATAGCGAGGGATTCTTCCGCTGTATCGAGGCAACGGAGGCGCCCGAGGCCACCGTCACTGTGACCGAGGTGTCGCCAGAGGCGCCGAAATAGGTGCCGGAGCCGCCCGTAAGCGCCACGTTGCCTACTGCATTACACGAATCCAGGGCGACAGCCTTCGGCGACACGTCGAAGTCCGGAGTCGGAGTTGTCGGCGGCGTGGTTGGCAGGTCGGACAGCGAATTGATCGCGTTGACGGAGGTTGTCGCCCCATTTGCATCCACGACAGCGATGATCGATCCGGAGGTACATTGGCCTGTCGCACTGACCGTGAACCGGCCGCCGCTGGTGGCAACGACGCTGGGCGCGACGTTGAACGATCCCGGCTGCGAAATCTGGTACGGCGGCCGACCACCAAAAACGATGACGTCGGCGGAAATTCCGGTGGCGCAGGTTCCCGCTGCCACGCCCTGGAAACGGATCGCAGCCGGTTGGGCGTTCAGCGGCGCATTGCTCGACGGCGCGATGCCGAAGCTCGCGCGCTGCGTGAACCCCGAAGAAAGGTCGGTGACCTGCAGCAGGGCCGTCTGCGACAACGCGTCGGGAAGCACGCGCACCCGGATGCTGGCGAAACCGGATTGGTCGCTGGTGGCGGTTCCGGTGATGGAGAGAACCTCGGTCGCCCCTGGCGCGGAAGTGATCAGGCGGAATTCACCGGAAACAACGTCGAATCGCACCGTGCGATTGGCGAGGGGAAGCCCGGTCTGCTGCAGCTGGACCCTGACCTCCGCATCACCCCCTGCGCAGACGGAACTGCCACACGCGGCCGACTGGCTGGCGCTCGGAATCACGGTGACCGTGTTGCTCACCGTGCGCGGCTTTACCGTGACGGTTGTCGAGGCCGGTGTTGCCGTTCCCGTATCGCGTACTTCGATCGTGACGGGCGTGTCCACGGACACCGGGCCAGGAATCACAATGAGCGTGTTCCCGGTGAGCGTGCCCACGGCCGGGAGCGCAATCTGGTTGCTGGTCGTGACGAGGTACACACCGGTGCCGCCCGTCACCAGGAACGTGAAAGGCGAATCCGCGTAGAGCGTGGCGTTGGCCGGCGAGATCGCGAGCGTCGCGCTGCCGGTGGCAGGCGGCCCCGAAACGGCTCCGCTGCCGCACGAAGAGAGCAACGCGAGCGCTGCGAGCGCGAAGAAGAAACGCGCGAAGAGCGGGCGGGCGGCGATGGATGCGATCACGAGTTTCCCTGTTCCTGAATTATTGTCGCTCCGCCGGTGCTTCGCGGGCATTGACGAGATTCTACTGACAATAGTGTCGCGGGGCATGTGCCGAATCCGTTGCGGCGTGGTGGGCATTTATATTGCAGTGCACCAAAGCGTGCGCTACGATGGGCGTCCCGCCCGATTCCTGCGTGCCCGCCACGGCCAACAGCCGCTGCCGGCTCTACGAGCAGCCGGCGGCCGGCCAAAAGCCTCGGTTGTGTCCGCGCCCGCGTTCCGAAGCATCGATGAACGCGGCTACCATTGCGTAAAGAGGTGCCTCGACATGGAATCGAAAGTCGGCTTGCCGCCGAAAAAGCAGGGCCTGTACGACCCCCGCAATGAGCACGACGCGTGTGGCGTGGGCTTTGTCGCGCATATCAAGGGACGCAAGTCCCACGACATCGTGCAGAAGGGCCTCACCATCCTCAACAACCTGCGCCATCGCGGAGCGACCGGTGCAGATCCGTTGCATGGCGATGGCGCCGGCCTGCTGGTGCAGATTCCGGATGTGTTCTTCCGCGAGGAGATGGCGAAGCAATCGGTGAAGCTGCCGAAAGCGGGTGCCTATGGCGTCGGCATGGTGTTCCTGCCGCGCCACCCTGCCGCCCGCGCGGCGTGCACGCGCGAAATCGAGCGCTCCATCGTGAACGAAGGCCAGGTCCTGCTGGGCTGGCGCGACGTGCCGGTCGACGATTCCACGCTGGGCCCGACGGCGCGCGACTCGATGCCGGTTATCCGCCAGGTATTCGTCGGCGCCGGCCGTGGCTCGCTCGACCGCGACGCCTTCGAGCGCAAGCTCTACATCGTGCGCAAGAGCTCGGGGCACGCCATCCGGGCCCTCGGCCTGTCGAATGCGGAGGGCTTCTACGTGCCTTCCCTTTCCCAACGCACCATCATCTACAAGGGCATGTTGCTGGCCGAGCAGGTCGGTCCCTTCTTCAAGGATCTCGCCGACAAGCGCTTCACCTCGGCACTGTGCCTCGCCCACCAGCGCTTCTCGACCAACACCTTTCCCACGTGGGACCTCGCGCATCCGTTCCGCTACATCGCGCACAACGGCGAGATCAACACCGTCCAGGGCAACCTGAACTGGATCAAGTCGCGCCAGGCCACCATCCACTCGAAGATCCTCGGCGATGACCTCGACAAGGTCTGGCCGCTGGTCTATGAGGGCCAGTCGGATTCGGCTTCGTTCGACAACGCGCTCGAGCTGCTGGTGATGGGCGGCTACCCGATCGCCCACGCGATGATGCTGATGATCCCGGAAGCGTGGACCGGCAACCCGCTGATGGACACCAAGCGGCGTGCGTTCTACGAGTACCACGCGGCCCTGATGGAGCCGTGGGACGGCCCCGCGGCGGTCGCCTTCACCGACGGCAAGTTCATCGGCGCCACGCTCGACCGCAACGGCCTGCGTCCGGCGCGCTACTTCATCACCGACGATGACCTCATCGTGATGTCCTCGGAGATGGGCGTGCTCGACATCCCGCAGGAAAAGATCATCAAGAAGTGGCGCCTGCAGCCGGGCAAGATGCTGCTGGTCGACCTCGAGCACGGCCGCATCATCTCGGACGACGAGCTCAAGCGCGACCTCGCCGCGCAGCGCCCCTACCAGGACTGGCTCGACCGCACGCAGATCCGCCTCGAGGACATCCCGACGCCGGACGTGGTGCCCACGCCGGACACCGACAAGCTCCTCGATCGCCAGCAGGCCTTCGGCTACACGCAGGAAGACCTGAAGATGCTGATGACGCCGATGGCGCTCACCGGCGAGGAGCCGATCGGCTCCATGGGAGACGACACGCCGCTGGCGGTGCTCTCCAACCGTTCGAAGCCGCTGTACGCGTATTTTCGCCAGCTCTTCGCGCAGGTGACCAACCCGCCGATCGACCCGATCCGCGAGCAGCTGGTGATGTCGCTGGTGTCGTTCATCGGCCCACGCCCCAACCTGCTGTCGATCGACTCGACCGAGCCGATGATGCGCCTGGAGGTCTCGCAGCCGATCCTCACTTTCGAAGACATGGAGAAGCTGCGCCGCGCCTCCACCTTCACGCAGGGCCACTTCAAGAGCGACATCCTGTCGATGTGTTATCCGGCCGAATGGGGCGCGGAAGGCATGCAGTCCGCGCTCGCGCAGCTGTGCGCCGATGCCGAGGATGCCGTGCGCAAGGACACCAACATCGTGATCCTCACGGACCGCTCGGTGTCGCAATCCCTCATTCCCATACCGGCGCTGCTGGCGACGGCCGCGGTGCATCACCACCTGGTGCGTGCCGGCCTGCGCACGCGCTGTGGGCTGGTCGTGGAGACGGGAAGCGCGCGCGAGGTGCATCACTTCGCATGCCTCGCGGGCTTCGGCGCCGAGGCGATCCATCCCAACGTTGCATTCGCGACGCTGATGGACATCCGCGACGGCCTGGCGCAGAAGCTCGACGAGATGGAGCTGGTGAAGCGCTACATCAAGGCCGTCGGCAAGGGCCTGCTGAAGGTGATGTCGAAGATGGGCATCTCCACCTACCAATCCTATTGCGGCGCGCAGATCTTCGAGGCGGTTGGCCTGGCAACGCCGTTCGTCGACAAGTATTTCTTCGGCACGCCAACTGCAGTGGAAGGCGTGGGCCTGGAGCAGATCGCAGAGGAGACGGTGCGCCTGCACCGCCTCGCCTACTCCGACGCCCCGCTCTATCGCAACCAGCTGGACCCGGGCGGGGAATACTACTACCGCACGCGTGGCGAGGCCCACGTGTGGTCGCCCGATGCCATCGCCAAGCTGCAACACGCAACGCGCTCCGGCAACGCCGCGACGTACAAGGAGTATTCGAACCTCATCAACGAGCAGAGCGAGAAGCTGCTCACGCTGCGCGGCCTCTTCCGCATCAAGGAAGCCGACCAGGCGGTCCCGCTGGAGGAAGTGGAGCCGGCCACCGCGATCGTGAAGCGCTTCGCGACCGGCGCCATGTCGCTCGGCTCGATCTCGCACGAGGCCCATTCGACGCTCGCCATAGCGATGAACCGCATCGGTGGCAAGTCGAATACCGGCGAGGGTGGCGAGGATCCGGTGCGCTTTCAGAAGATGGCCAACGGCGACTCGATGCGCTCCGCGATCAAGCAAGTCGCCGCCGGACGCTTCGGCGTCACCACGGAATACCTGGTGAATGCCGACGACCTGCAGATCAAGATGGCGCAGGGCGCGAAACCCGGCGAGGGCGGCCAGCTGCCCGGCCACAAGGTCTCCAAGTACATCGCCAAGGTGCGCCACACGGTGCCGGGTGTTGGCCTGATCTCGCCGCCGCCGCACCATGACATCTACTCGATCGAGGATCTCGCGCAGCTGATCCACGACTTGAAGAACGTGAACCCGGCTGCGCGCGTCTCGGTGAAGCTGGTGAGCGAGATCGGCGTCGGCACCATCGCCGCAGGCGTGGCGAAAGCCAAGGCCGACCACGTGACCATCTCGGGCTTCGACGGCGGCACCGGCGCCTCTCCCCTCTCGTCGCTCAAGCACGCGGGAAGCCCATGGGAAATCGGCCTGGCGGAGACGCAGCAGACGCTGGTGCTCAACAAGCTTCGCGGGCGCATCGCCGTACAGGCAGACGGCCAGATGAAAACCGGCCGCGACGTCGTGATCGGCGCGCTGCTGGGCGCGGATGAATTCGGCTTCGCCACGGCACCGCTGGTGGTGCAGGGCTGCATCATGATGCGCAAGTGCCACCTCAATACCTGCCCGGTGGGAATCGCCACGCAGGATCCGGCGCTGGTGAAGAAATTCGCCGGCAAGCCCGAGCACGTCATCAACTACTTCTTCTTCGTCGCCGAGGAAGTGCGCGAGTGGATGGCGAAGATCGGGGTGCGCAAGTTCGAGGAGCTCATCGGCCGATCGGAATTGCTGGACGTACGCCCGGGCATCGAACATTGGAAGGCTCAGGGGCTCGATTTCTCGAAACTCTTCCACCGCCCGGCGGTGGACTCGAGCGTGGCCGTGCGCCAGACGGAAACGCAGGACCACGGGCTCGCGAAGGCGCTCGACCACGAACTGATCGCGAAAGCCGCCGGCGCGCTTTCGACGCGCAAGCCGGTTGCCATCGAAAGCCGCATCTACAACCGCAACCGCACCGCGGGCGCGATGCTTTCGGGCGAGGTCGCACGGCGCTATGGCCATGCGGGCCTGGCCGACGACAGCATCCACGTGACGTTCAAGGGCACGGCCGGCCAGAGCTTCGGCGCGTGGCTGGCGCACGGCGTGACGCTAGAGCTCGAGGGGGATGCCAACGACTACGTCGGCAAGGGCCTTTCGGGCGGCCGCATCGTGATCTATCCGCCCAAGGTGAGCCCCATCGTTGCCGAGGAGAACATCATCGTCGGCAACACGGTGATGTACGGCGCGATCTCGGGTGAGGCGTACTTCCGCGGCGTCGCCGGCGAGCGCTTCTGCGTGCGCAACTCCGGCGCCACCGCCGTCGTTGAAGGCGTGGGCGACCATGGGTGCGAATACATGACCGGCGGCACCGTCGTGGTCCTGGGCGCCGCGGGCCGCAACTTCGCCGCGGGCATGTCCGGCGGCATCGCGTACGTGCTCGACGAGGAAGGCGATTTCACGCAGCGCTGCAACATGGCGATGGTGGAGCTGGAGCCGATCCCCGAGGAGGAAAGTGTCGCGGCCGCGGAAAAAGGCGAACTCGAGACACACGGCAAGGTGAAGATCGACCACGTCGGCGGCAATGATGCCGACATGCTCAAGGCCCTCGTCCAGCGCCACCTGCTCTTCACCGGCAGCGACCGTGCCCGCCGCATCCTCGAGAACTGGGCCGCCTACCTGCCCCGGTTCGTGAAGGTCATCCCGGTGGAGTACCGCCGCGCCCTCGCCGAGATGGCGAAAGAGCAGTCGCGCGACGACCAGCCCACGCCGCGCGTCGAAGTGCGCGCGAACGACTGAGAAAAGAACATGGGAAAAATCACCGGCTTCATGGAATTCGAGCGCCAGGACCGGCCATATGCGCCGGTCGCCGAGCGCGTGCATTTCTACAAGGAATTCGTGCGCGCCCTGCCCGACCAGGAGATGAGCAAGCAGGGCGCGCGCTGCATGGATTGCGGCATCCCGTTCTGCCAGACCGGCTGCCCGGTCAACAACGTGATCCCGGACTGGAACGACCTGGTGTATCGCAACCACTGGCGCGATGCCCTCGAGATCCTGCACTCGACCAACAACTTCCCCGAATTCACCGGGCGCGTCTGCCCGGCGCCGTGCGAGGCGTCCTGCACGCTGAACATCAACAACGACCCGGTAGCGATCAAGTCGATCGAGCAGGCGATCATCGACAAGGGCTGGAGCGAGGGTTGGGTCAAGCCGCAGCTGCCACATGCCAAGACCGGCAAGAAGGTGGCGGTCGTGGGCTCGGGCCCGGCGGGCATGGCCTGCGCGCAGCAACTCGCGCGCGCCGGGCACGACGTGACGCTGTTCGAGAAAAACGATCGCATCGGCGGGCTGATGCGTTACGGCATTCCCGATTTCAAGATGGAAAAACACCTGATTGATCGTCGCGTCGACCAGATGGCCGCGGAAGGCGTGACGGTTCGCACCGGCGCGCACATCGGCGTCGATGTGCCCGTGGCGGACCTGCTGCGCGACTTCGACGCCATTGCGCTCACGGGTGGCTCGGAGAAGCCACGTGACCTTCCGGCGCCCGGGCGCGAGCTCACGGGCATCCACTACGCGATGGAATTCCTGCCGCAACAGAACAAGGTCGTGGCGGGTGACAAGGTGCCGGGCCAGCTGGTTGCAACGGGCAAACATGTTGTTGTCATCGGCGGGGGCGACACGGGCAGCGACTGCATCGGCACCTCGATCCGCCAGGGCGCCGCTTCGGTGATGAATTTTGAACTGATGCCGATGCCTCCGGAGCACGAGAACAAGCCGCTCACGTGGCCCTACTGGCCGCTCAAGCTGCGCACCTCTTCCTCCCACGAGGAAGGCGCGGAGCGCGACTTCGCCGTCGCCACCAAGGCGTTCCATGGCAAGGACGGGAAGGTCGATTCGCTGACCGCCTGCCACGTGGCATGGGTGAAGGACGACAAGGGCGCCATGGTGATGAAGGAAGTGCCGGGCACCGAATTCACCATCCCCGCGCAACTGGTGCTGCTGGCGATGGGCTACGTCCACCCGGTGCACGAGGGCATGATCGAGCAGCTGGGCGTCGCGAAGGATCCGCGCGGCAACGTCAAGGCGCCGACCGACGGCCTCGGTGCCTACGCCACCTCGATCCCGAAGGTGTTCGCGGCCGGCGACATGCGCCGCGGCCAGTCGCTCATCGTCTGGGCAATTCGCGAGGGGCGGCAATGTGCCCGCGAGGTCGACGCCTTCCTGATGGGCAGCTCCGACCTGCCACGATAAGGCAAGCGATGGCGTGGCTCTCAGCGGCAGCCGCAGCTGCGCTCATCACCTATGGGCTGGTCGCCGCACTGGTGTGGTTCGCGCAGGAGCGGCTGATTTTCTTCCCGCAGCCGCGGCAGGGCTCGCCCCTCCCCCCGGCGGGCTGGCTGATCGAGGAAGTGCACCTGCAAGCCGGCGACGGCACGCCGCTCGCCGGGGTGCTGGTGAAGCCGCCATCGGCTCGCCCGCCGCTGGTGATCTACTTCGGCGGCAACGCGGAGGAGGTCACGGGGTTCGCACCGTTTGCTGCGCAAACCTACGGCGAGCGAGCCGCGCTCTTCGTGAACTATCGCGGCTACGGCGCCAGCGGCGGACGTCCGGGCCAGCGGGTCATGGTGGCCGATGCGGCCGAGGTTTTCGACTGGGCCGCCAGGCGCACGGACATCGATGGCGACCGGATCGCGATCCACGGCCGCAGCCTCGGTGCAAGTGTTGCCGTGCACACGGCGTCGCAGCGCCCCGCGAGATGCGTGGTCCTCACGTCGCCTTTCGACAGCGCCCGCGCCGTCGCGCAACGCGTGTATCCCTGGTTGCCGGTCGGACTGCTGATCCGGCATCCCTTCGATTCGCTCGCACTGGCGCCCAAATTGAAGATGCCGGTGCTGGTCCTGATGGGCGATTCGGACAACGTCGTGCCCATGAGCCATTCGAAGATCCTCGCCGACGCCTGGGGCGGACCGGTCGAGCGCCGGGTGTTCGCGGGTTTTGGCCACAACGACCTCGGCGTGAATCCCGGGTACGACGAAGCGATCCGCGCCTTCCTTTCGCGCTGTCTTTGATCCACGTGCGAAAATCGGGGAATGAAAAACGACATCTTCCTGCGCGCCCTGATGCGCGAGCCCACCCCGTACACGCCGATCTGGATCATGCGGCAGGCCGGACGCTACCTCCCCGAGTACAACGCCACGCGCAAGCAGGCGGGCAGCTTCCTCACGCTCGCCAAGACGCCCGAGCTGGCGTGCGAAGTCACGATGCAGCCATTGCGGCGCTTCGCCCTCGACGCCGCGATCCTCTTCTCCGACATCCTCACGGTGCCCGATGCGATGGGCCTGGGACTCTACTTCGTCGAGGGTGAAGGGCCGAAGTTCGAGCGGCCGTTGCGACATGAGGCGGACATCGCCGCACTCGCCGCGCCCGACCTGGGCCGGCTGCGATACGTATTCGACGCGGTCTCGCTCATCCGCCGCGAACTCGACGGCAAGGTCCCGCTGATCGGATTCTCCGGCAGCCCGTTCACGCTCGCCTGCTACATGATCGAGGGCGGCGGCAGCGACGATTTCAGGCTGGTGAAGTCGATGCTGTATTCGCGCCCGGACCTGCTGCACCGCATCCTCGACATCAATGCCAAGGCCGTCATCGCCTACCTCAACGCGCAGATCGCCGCCGGCGCGCAGGCCGTGATGATCTTCGATACCTGGGGCGGCGCGCTTTCAGACGCGGCCTACCAGGAGTTCTCGCTCGCCTATTCGCGCCAGGTCCTCACCGGCCTCACGCGGACGGCCGAGGAGCGCGTGGTGCCTCGCATCCTCTTCACGAAGGGTGGTGGCCTGTGGCTGGAAAGCATGGCCCAGTCCGGCGCCGATGCCCTTGGCATCGACTGGCAGACCCCGCTGGGCGAGGCGCGCCGGCGGGTGGGGGACAAGGTAGCCCTGCAGGGGAACATGGATCCCATGGCCCTTTTTGGCCCTCCGGCGGCCATCGAGAACGAGGCGCGCCGTGTCCTGGATGCTTACGGGGCCGGCAACGGCCACGTTTTCAACCTTGGCCACGGCATCTCCCAGTTCACCAATCCGGACCACGTCCACGCACTGGTGGAGGCGGTCCACAGCTTCTCCTCCGGGGCCCACGCGCAATAGGTGAAGTCAAGACAATTATTTGTCGTGATGTGATTGCTTATTCACACATATCTCGTTCTCGCGTGAATCCGTGCCTCGCGCCGGCATCGCTTGCCGCCGCCGAATAAACTTGAGCCTTTTCAATAATTTACAACATGCTGCGTCGCGAGATAACGTGCGCAACTGTGCTGTAAAGTCCCTCCGCGTGAGTTTTCCGTACACCTATTCACAGACTTATCCACAGGCTCCGGCAGGGTGTGAAACCCGGCTTTTCCGAGGGTGAAAATCCTCCGGATCGCGCTCGATGTTCCCCTCGACGAGGTGTTCGACTTCCTGCCCCCCGCGGGTGCTGCGGCGGCGATCGGCCGGCTGGTCGTGGTGCCTTTTGGCCGCACCCGGAAGGTCGGGGTAGTGGTGGGGGAAAGCGGCTCAACCGAGGTCCCCGTCGAGCGCCTGAAAGCGGTCGAATCGGTGGTTGGCGACATCGGCGCCTTCACCCCGGACCAGCTTGAGCTGTTCGAGTTTTGCTCCGCGTACTACCAGCGCCCGCTGGGCGAGGTGATTGCCGCCAGCCTGCCGCCCCGCTTGCGGCAGGTAAGCCGCAGGGCGATCCCGGCGCCGGTACCGGAGGCCGCGAATCCGGCCCTTCAATCCACCCACGCCCTGACCGAGGCACAGGCGGCGGCTCTTGCCGCGATCCAGGCCGGCCAGGGCCGATTCCACCCCGTGCTGCTGCACGGCATCACGGGCAGCGGCAAGACCGAGGTTTACCTGCATGCAATCGCCGAATCGCTCGCCCAGGGCCGGCAGGCGCTGCTGATGGTCCCGGAGATCGGGCTCACACCGCAGTTCGAGGAACACGTACGCAGCCGCTTCCCGGGAACGCGGGTGGTTTCCGCGCACAGCCACCTCGCGGAAGGCGCGCGCGCGGCGGGCTGGGTGGCCGCGCAGTGCGGTGCCGCTCGCATCGTGCTGGGCACGCGCCTGGCCGTGCTGATGCCCTTCCGCGACCTCGGGATCATCATCGTCGACGAAGAGCACGACCCTTCGTACAAGCAGCACGAGGGCCTGCGGTACTCCGCGCGCGACGTGGCCGTGCGGCGCGCGCAGAGGCTCGGCATTCCGGTGGTGCTGGGCTCCGCCACGCCATCACTCGAGACCTGCTCGAATGCGCGCGAGGGCCGCTACACACTGGCGCAGTTGCCGGCGCGCGCCGCTGAAGGCGCAGCACTGCCACGCGTCTCCACCGTGGACACCCGCGCCGATCGCCCGCGCGACGGCCTGACCTTCGCGTTGCTCGAAGCCATCAAGAAACGCATCACGCGCGGCGAGCAGTCGCTGGTGTTCGTGAACCGCCGCGGTTTTTCGCCGGTGCTCTTCTGCCGCGCATGCAACTGGCATTCCACCTGCACGCGCTGCAGCGCCAACATGGTCCTGCACCGCCGCGACAACGAGCTGCGCTGCCATCACTGCGGGCGCCACGAACGCGTGCCGCAGAAATGCCCGCAATGCGGCGCGGCGGAGCTGGCCCCGGTCGGACAAGGCACGCAGCGCGTCGAGGAGACGCTCCGGGAGGCGTTGCCGCAGGCGCGCATCGTGCGCGTGGATCGGGACTCGACGTCGCGCAAGGGCGCGCTCAAGGAGGTCCTCGACCAGGTGCGCGCGCGCGCGATCGACGTGCTCGTGGGCACGCAGATGCTGGCGAAGGGCCACGACTATCCGCACCTCACCCTGGTAGGTGTCCTCGACGCCGACAGCGCGCTTTTCAGTGCCGACTTCCGTGCGGCCGAGCGCCTGTTCGCGCAACTGGTACAGGTATCGGGCCGCGCGGGGCGCGGGAAAGCCGCGGGTGAAGTCCTGATCCAGACCGACTTTCCCGGGCATCCGCTCTACGCCGCCGTCGCACGCCACAACTACGACGCCTTCGCCTCCGAAGCCCTGGAAGAACGGCGGCTCGCCGGATTCCCTCCCTTTTCGCACCTGGCGCTGTTGCGGGCGGAAGCGAAAAAAGAGGGCGAGCCCGGTGATTTCCTGCGCGCGGCCGCAAAGGCCGCGCGCGTGATCAACCCCGCGATCGAGGTATTCGATCCGGTGCCGGCGCCGCTCGAGCGCAAGGCCGGTTTCGAGCGGGCGCAGCTGCTCGTGCGTGCTGCTTCCCGCGCCGATCTGCAGCCCTTCCTGCGCGCCTGGCGCGAAGCGCTGGTGGCCGGCGGCGAGCGCCGCGTGCGCTGGTCGCTCGACGTGGACCCGCAGGAGGTTTGAGAGGGGGGAAACGGGCTGCGCGCCCGTATAATCGACGGTTTGGAATCAAGCCTTTCCCTCGTGTCCTCCCCCGACCAGAAAACGCGCCTTCGCGAAAGCGTGCAGCGCATCGTGAAGGAAAAATTTCCCGAGGCTGGTGACTTCGAGGTCGACCTCGAGCGACCCAAGAACCCGGACCACGGCGACTTCACTACCAACGCGGCCCTGCAGCTGGCCAAGCGCGTGGGCAGGAAGCCACGCGAAATCGCCGATGCCATCACCGCCGCTCTGGTGGGCGTGGAGGGCGTGGCCGCCACTTCCGTCGCGGGTCCGGGCTTCATCAACTTCACGCTCGCCGCGGAATCGCGCTTCAACGTCGTGCGCGAAATCCTCGCGGGTGGGGCGAACCATGGCCGCAAGGACGGGCGCAATGGCGAGAAGATCATGGTCGAGTTCGTCTCGGCCAACCCGACGGGTCCGCTGCATGTGGGCCACGGACGGCAGGCGGCGCTTGGCGACGTCATCTCCACCGTGCTCGAGTGGCAGGGCTGGCGCGTAACGCGGGAGTTCTACTACAACGACGCCGGCAACCAGATCGCCAACCTGGCGCTCTCGGTGCAGGCGCGCATCCAGCAGGCCGCGGGCAAAGCCGTCGAGATGCCGAAGGACGGCTACATGGGCGACTACATCGTCGAGATCGCGCGTGAATACACCGCCGCGCATTTCGGGGACACCGCCGGCGAGAACCTCGACCAGATCCGCGAGTTCGCCGTGGAGTACCTGCGCAAGGAGCAGGACATCGACCTCAATGCGTTCGGCGTGAAGTTCGACAGCTACTTTCTCGAGAGCTCGCTCTACACCAGCGGCAAGGTCGACGAGACCGTCAACGCGCTGGTGGCCGCGGGGCATACGTTCGATTCGGAAGGCGCGCAGTGGCTTCGCACCACCGACTTCGGCGACGACAAGGACCGCGTGATGCGCAAGTCCGACGGCACGTACACGTATTTCGTGCCCGACGTCGCCTATCACCTCGACAAGTTCCGCCGCGGCTTCGGCCACGTCGTGAACGTGCAGGGAGCGGACCACCATTCGACGGTCACGCGCGTGCGCTCCGGGCTGCAGGCCCTCGAGATGAAAATCCCGAAGGGCTACCCCGACTACGTGCTGCACCAGATGGTCACCGTGATGAAGGGTGGCGAGGAGATGAAGATCTCCAAGCGCGCCGGCTCGTATGTCACGGTGCGCGACCTCATCGACGAAGTGGGCCGCGACGGCGTGCGCTACTTCTTCCTCATGCGCCGCGTCGACTCGCACCTGGTGTTCGATATCGACCTGGCCAAGAGCAACACCGACGACAATCCCGTGTACTACGTGCAATACGCGCACGCGCGCATCTGCAGCGTGCTGCGCGAATGGGGCGGGGACGTGGCGACGCTTGCCGGCGCGGACGTCTCGCGCCTCACCTCGCCGTACGAAGCGGCGCTGGCGCAGAAACTCGCGGAGTTTCCGCAGGTGCTCGCGCGCGCGGCGTCCGAATTCGCGCCACACCTGGTCACCTACTTCCTGCATGACGACGTGGCGGCACGCCTGCATACCTACTACAATTCCGAGCGTTTCCTCGTTGAGGATGAGTCGTTGAAGCTCGCGCGGCTCGCGCTCGTCGCCGCCACGCGACAAGTCCTCGCCAACGGCCTCGCGGTACTCGGCGTGAGTGCTCCTGAAAGGATGTGATGGCCAAGGACTACAAGGACTCGCCGAGCCCGCGCACCGAGAGCCGCCTGAATCACCCGCTGTTGCTGGGGATGATCATCGGGCTGCTGCTCGGCATCGTGATCTCGCTCGCCGTGGCGCTGTGGCTCAACCGCCTGTCGAACCCGTTCATGGAAAAGGGCAAGCCGGTGGAGCCGATCTCGAAGATCGCGCCGGCACAACCGTCGGCGCCCGCCGATGCGGTCAAGGCCGCGGAGAAAGCCGCGCAGGGAAAGACTCCCGGGCCCGAGAAAACCGAGAAGGCGGCCAGGACCGGTGAGCGCCCGCGCTTCGAGTTCTACCAGATCCTCCCCGGCGACAAGGAGGTCTCGGACAAGGAGGTGAAGGCTGCCACCGCGCCCAAGGCGCCCGCGGCCACGCCGACAGCTCCCGGGGCCGGCAAGCCGGGTTCCTCGCCCGCCTCGCCCAAGCCGCACTCCGGCGACATCTTCTGGCTCCAGGCCGGCGCCTTCACCGAGGAGCGCGAGGCTGACAACCTAAAGGCGAAGATTGCGTTAACAGGGTTGGAGGCCACGGTTCGCCCGGTGAGCATCCCCGAGAAGGGAACGCTGTACCGTGTTCGCCTGGGCCCGTACCAGAGCCTCGACGACGCGAACCGCAACAAGACCACCTTGTCCCAGAACGGCGTTGCCGCAGCGATCATCCGGACCGCCGAAGATCCCAAGAAACCGTAGAAGGAATGTCCATGTCCCTGCGCAAGATACTGGCCACCGCGGCCGCCACGCTCTGCCTCTCGGCCCCAGCCGCATTCGCACAGCAATTCGCCACCCTCAGCCCGCCGCAGCCCACCGAAGGCGGCGGCAAGATCGAGGTGATCGAGTTCTTCTGGTACGGCTGCCCGCATTGCTACACCCTGGAGTCCAGCGTCGCCGCATGGGCCAAGAACACGCCGAAGGACGTGGTGTTCAAGCGCGTGCCCGCTGTTCCCAGCGACTCGTGGGGCGAAATGGCGAAGGTCTTCTACACGCTCGAAGCCATGGGGGTGCTGGAGCAGTACCACCAGAAGGTGTTCGACGCCGTGCATCGCGACAAGGTCAACATGGGCAACAAGAAGCAGCGCGAGGAGTGGCTGGTGAAAAACGGCATCGATCCGGCGAAGTACAACGAGGTGGAGAAATCCTTCACGGTGTCCACCAAGATGCAGCGCGCCAAGCAGCTCACGTACGCATACAAGGTCGACAGCGTTCCGCGCATCTTCGTGAACGGCAAGTACTACACGTCGGCGGAACAGGCCGGCGGCACGCAGAACGTCTTCACGGTGGTCGACCAGCTCGTGGCCACCTCGCGCAAGGAACTCGGCTCGGCCCCGGCCGCCGCCGCTGCGCCCGCTCACGCCAAGAAATGACGCGGTGAAGGTTTTCCTCACCGGGGCCTCGAGCGGCATCGGTGAGGCGCTTGCCCGCCACTACGCGGCCCGGGGCGCAACCCTGGGCCTCGTGGCCCGGCGCGAAGAGCTGCTGAAGCAGCTCGCCGCTTCCCTCGGCACTGCCTGCGAGCTTTATCCCTGCGATGTCCGCGATGCGCGCGCCATGAATACCGCGGCGGCGCATTTCATGGCGCGCCACGGCGAGCCGGATCTGGTGATCGGCAACGCCGGCATCTCCATCGGCAACCTCACTGAACATCCGGAAGACCTCGAAGCGATGCGCGAGGTGCTGGAAGTGAACGTGATGGGACTGGTGACCACGTTCCAGCCCTTCATCGCGGCGATGCGCTCGCGAGGCGCCGGCCGGCTGGTAGGCATCGCCTCCGTTGCGGGCTTTCGCGGGCTTCCGGGCGCCACGGCCTACAGCGCCTCCAAGGCGGCGGCGATCCGTTACCTCGAGGGACTGCGCGTCGAAATGCGCGGCACCGGCGTTGGGGTAACGACGATCTGCCCCGGCTACATCACCACCGAGATGACGCGCCGCAACCCGTATCCCATGCCATTCATCATTGCGGCCGACGATGCCGCGCGCCGCTTCGCCCGGGCCATCGACTCCGGCACGAGCTACGCGGTGATTCCGTGGCAGATGGCGATCGTGGGCCGCATCCTCGGCGTATTGCCCAACTGGTTCTACGACTACTTCGCCGCGAAGGCAGGCCGCAAGCCGCGGCGCGCCTGAAACCCGCAGGCCGGGATCAGGGCTTGGCGGGTTGGTGGATGTCGTCGATCCAGGCCACGGTCTCGGGCTTCTCCACCATCGGGATGTCGATGTTCACGACGACGGG
The DNA here is from genome assembly GCA_039915735.1 of Usitatibacter sp. GTDB lineage: Bacteria > Pseudomonadota > Gammaproteobacteria > Burkholderiales > Usitatibacteraceae > Usitatibacter. The sequence continues at coordinate 72,244 of JBDSMR010000015.1, forward strand.
CTGCTGGCCGCTGCGCAGCAGCACGCACTCGAGCGCTTCGTCGGGACTCGCGTTGATCTCCTGGTGCGGCACGAAGGGCGGCACCCAGATGAAATCACCGGGCCCGGCTTCGGCTGTGTATTCGAGCTGGTCGCCCCAGCGCATGCGCGCGCGCCCCTTCATCACGAAGATCACGCTCTCCACCGGGCCATGGTGATGAGCGCCGGTCTTCGCATCCGGATGGATGGTCACCGTGCCGGCCCAGATCTTCTCCGCGCCCACGCGCGCGAAGTTGACCGCGGCGGCGCGATTCATGCCCTGGGTCTGCGGCACGTTGGTGTCGAGGTCGCCACCCTTGACGACGCGAACGCCGCGCAGCTTCCACAACGCGCCGCGCAGGATCGATCCGGGTTTCGGTTGCTGTTCGTTCATAGTTGCTCCGTTTCACTTTGCGTCGGGCGCCACACCAGCAGCTTGCGCTCGAGTCGCGTCACCGCGAAATCCAGCACCAGTGCGAAGGCGGTGAGAACCAGGATGCCCGCAAACACCGTGTTGATATCGAAAGCGCCCTCCGCCTGGTGGATGAGGTAACCCACGCCGCTGGCCGAGCCGAGATACTCACCCACGACAGCGCCGACGAAGGCCATGCCCACCGAAGTGTGCAGGCTGGAGAAGAGCCATGAGGTGGCGGACGGCAGGTAGACGAACCGCAGCAGCTGGCGGCGGTTGGCGCCGAGCATCACGGTGTTGTTGAGCACCACGGGGCTTACTTCCTTCACGCCCTGGTAGACGTTGAAGAACACGATGAAGAAGACCAGCGTCACGCCGAGCGCCACCTTGGACCAGATGCCGAGGCCGAACCACACCATGAAGATCGGCGCCAGCACCACGCGTGGCATCGCGTTCATCGCGGTGATGTAGGGATCGAAGAGCGCGGAGGCCATCGGCGAGAGTCCCAGCCACAACCCAAGCACCAGCCCCAGCACCGAGCCGATCACGAAGGCGAGCGCCGTCTCCTGCAGCGTCACCCACAGGTGCTTGTAGATGGTGCCTTCCGAAAACCATTCCCAGATCACCTGGAACATCCGGATGGGTTCGCCGAAGAAGAAGGCGGCGCGGTCGGGGTTTTCCCAGATGATGGGCGGCAGCAACCCCGGCTGCGTCAACAATTGCCACGAGCCGAAGATCACGAACAGCATCGACAGCTGGATGATCCAAAGGTACTTCCTCATGCCGATACCCGGTTGCGCGTCTGCGCGTAGCCCTTCAGGACTTCTTCCTTCATCGAGTGCCAGATCTGGTCGTGCAGCTCGATGAAGCGGGGCGTGTGGCGGATTTCGGAAACGTCGCGCGGCCGCGGCAGGTCGATGGCGAATTCGCCGATCGGATGCGTGGCGGGGCCGGCGGAAAGGACCACCACACGATCCGAAAGCGAGATCGCCTCCTCGAGGTCGTGCGTGATGAAGATCACGCTCTTGCGGTCGGCGTTCCAGAGCTCGAGCAGCTCGTTCTCCATCATCTGCCGTGTCTGGATATCGAGGGCGGAGAACGGTTCATCCATCAGCAGGATCGGTGGATCGAGGATCAGCATCTGCGCGAGGGAGGTGCGCTTGCGCATGCCCCCGGAGAGCTGGTGCGGATATCGGTCGCCGAAACCCGCCAGGCCGACACGCTCGAGCCACTCTTCGCCGCGGCGTTTCGCTTCAGCCGGATCCACACCACGGAACTGGAGTCCCGCGGTGACGTTGCCGAGCGCGTTGCGCCACGGCATCAATGCTTCCGACTGGAACATGTAGCCCGCGCGGCGGTTCACGCCGGCGAGCGGCTCGCCCAGGATATGTACCGATCCCGACGTAGGCTTGAGCAGTCCCGCCGCCACGTTGAGCAGCGTCGACTTGCCGCAGCCGGTGGGCCCCACGACGGAGACGAACTCCCCAGCCGCGATCGCCAGCGACACGTCCTTGATGGCCGTGTAGGCGCCTCGCGTTCCCGCGAAGGTACAGGTGATCCGATCAAATGTGACGGCTGCGGTCATTGCTTGCCGGCGTTGAGCGGCACCGGGTGTCTGCTCAAACGCCGTTCCTGATGCGCCTACTTGAACTTTGCATTTGCCTTCCTGACGTACGAATTGTCGAACGTCGAATTCAGGTCGATCTTGCCGGCGGCCATCACCGAAGGCTCGAACTGGCGCAGCACCTTGTAGACGTTCTCCGCCGCTTTCATCGACATCTCGCCATTCTCGGAGAAGCCGATCATGTTCTTGAGCAACGCCTCCTTGTAGAGCGACGGATTGCCGCCCTTGTACTCCGCGGGCATCAGCTCGATGATTTGCTGCGGCGTCGCCTTCGCGATCCACTTGTCGGCGCGCACTATCGCATTCACCACGGCCTGCACGGTGTTCGGGTTCTTCTTGATGAACTCGTCGGTGATGTAGATCACCGATGCGTGGTAATCGCCACCGTAGATGCTGTTCATGCCCTTCTCGGTGCGGCTGTCGGCGACAGCCACGAACTTGCCGGTGGATTCGAGCTGCGTGAGCACCGGGTCGAGGTTGGAAAGGGCGTCGATCTCGCCTTTCTCCATTGCGGCCACGGCGCCCGCGCCGGCGCCGACGCCGACGATCGCGACGTCAGTCGGCTTCAGGCCATCCTTCGCCAGCAGGTTGTTCACGAACATGTTGGTCGAGGAGCCCGGGGCCGTGACGCCGATCTTGAGGCCCTTGAGGTCCCTGGCGCTCCTGTACTTGGCGGCGCGGTCCTTCGACATCACCAGCGCGATCGAACTGAACTTCATCTGCAGCACGACCGCCTTGATGGGCTGCTTCTTGGCCAGCATATTGATGGTGTGTTCGTACGCGCCCGACACCATGTCGGCGCTGCCACCGATGAGAGCCTGCAGTGCCTTGGCGCCACCGGCAAAGTCGGGGATCTCGACTTCGAGGCCCTCGTCCCTGAAGTAGCCCTTGCGCTCTGCCACGGTGAGCGGCATGTAATAGAAAAGGTTCTTGCCACCAACAGCGATGGTGATTTTCTTCTTCTCGGGCGTCTGCGCAACGGCGCCCGTGGCGATGGCCAGTCCGGCCACCAAGGCGGCGACCGCCCCGATGATTTTCCTCATGCCTGTCTCCTTATTGGTCTTGTGGATTGTCAGAACCGCCAGCCCAGCTTGGCGGATAGCGATACGTTGTCGCCCATCTTCTCGGCCTCGACGGCCAGGTTCAGCGTCAGAAGGTTGAAATTGAGGCCACCAAACACGCGTGCCTGGTTGATGCGTTCTTCCGCAAGCGATGTTCCATCGGCGGAGCTTTGCACCCGCACGCCGCCGACGCCTGCATAGGGCGTGAGCGCTGTGAAGCGTTTGGACACGATGAGGTCGAGTCCCATGGTGCTGACCTTCAGCGCGCCGAGGCCGGTGGCCTTGGTGCCCGAGGCGCGCAATGCGATTGCCGGGGCGACGAGGCCGTCGTCGACGAGCGTGTAACGGATGTCCGCACCGAAGAGCCGCGCATCGATGTCGGTGGATGTCGCGACGAACGCCCCCACGTCGAGCCCGCCGATGAGCCCCTTGTGCACATGGACCTTGGGGATCACGAGGCGCGATTGGCCGCCGGCGCCGGCGCGCGCGAAGAGCGAGGAGTTCTCCATCTTCGTGTCGGTCACCTCGACACCAATGTCGAATCCCAACGGGCCCAGCGCCGTAGCGGGTGCCACGCCCTTGTAGGAAAAAGCGGCACCGAGGTCTTTCGAAAGCCCGCGGAACTCACTCTGCGCAAGTTCACCGATGCCGGCGAAAGCGTCGGCATGGGCTGGCACTGCGCCGACAAGCGCCACGAGGGATAGCGCGCGCAGCGGGGCCCTCATGTGCGCACGAACTCGGGCGGCTCGTGCAGTTCCAGCGTCTGGCCCGCCTTCATCACTTGTCCCGGCACGTCATGGCCTACGACCGAGGGAATGCGGCGCGATACCGCGAGCAGCTTGGCGAGGTCCACGCGCGTGTCGTGGCCCATGTCCACCAGCATGTTCACCATATCCTCGGTGCAGATGTTGCCGGAGGCGCCGGGCGCGAACGGACATCCGCCCAGGCCCGCGAGGGAGCCGTCGAAGGAGCGCACGCCCGCCTCGATGCCGGCGACCACGTTTGCCAGGCCCATGCCGCGCGTGTTGTGGAAATGAAGCGTGTAGTAGAGGTCATCCGGCGGCGGGAAACTCGTGAGCACCTTCTCCATGAGCTTTCTTACCTGGCGCGGGTTGGCCATGCCGGTGGTGTCGCCGAAGGAGATGCCGTCGAAGCCGAGCTCGCGGAAGCGTCCGACGAAATCGAGCACGACGTCTTCATGCACGTGCCCTTCAAAGGGGCACCCGAAGGTGGTTGACAGGCTCATCGAGATCTTCATGCCCGCCTCGTGCGCGACCTTGACCATGGTCGGCAGCTCCGCCAGCGATTCCTGGTGAGTGCGATTGATGTTGGCGCGGTTGTGCGTCTCCGATGCGGAGACGACACCGTTGACCTCATCGGGTTTGCGGGCGGTGGCCGCGGCGTTTTGCGTTCCACGGATATTGGGGACGAGCGCGACGTACACGACGCCCGGCACCCGCTCGATTCCCGCCAGCACCTCGTTGGCGTCGGCGAGCGCGGGCACCGCCTTGGGCGACACAAACGAGGTGACCTCGATCCTGTGCAGGCCGGTGCGCGAGAGCTGGTTGATGATCTCGACCTTCGTCGCCGTGGGGACGAAGGTCTTCTCGATCTGGAAGCCGTCGCGCACTGCGACGTCGTTCACGTAGAGACGCATGGGATTCCGGGCGGGTCGAGCGGGCAATTTTACATTGTAGACTCGGGCCCGGATGAATCGCCGAGCAGCAATCGCCCACATCTTGTTTTGTGCCCTCTGCTTCGGGCCGTTTGCGGGCTTCCGGGCCGAGGCACAGCCGACCCACCACTGGCGCGGCTTCGCTCGGGGGCAGGATTGCCTGCCGACGCGGTCGACGTGATGACGATCGGGGAAACGCGCGACATCTCGGCAAAGAAATGAAACGGGAGCGCGTGCCTCTCGGCACGCGCTCCCCGATTGCTGAACGACGCGTGGACTACAACGCGCGCTTGCCGCGGACCAGGTTGTAGATGAACAGCACGACAATGGCGCCAACCACGGCACCGATGAAGCCCGCCGACTGGCCTGCGGTGTAGAACCCCATCGCCTGTCCGAGGTACGTCGCGACGATCGCGCCGACGATACCGAGCAGAGCGGTGACGATGAAGCCACCCGGGTCGCGGCCCGGCATGAGGAACTTCGCGACGATGCCGACGATGAAACCGATGATGATTGCCCAGATGATGGCCATGCTCGTTCCTTTCAGGAGTAGGTGTCTGCAGCCCGTAATTTGGGGCACGCGCGCGCAGGAGTCTGCTGGTGGACTCCTATTTGCGCGTAGGACAGTGAGGAGTGCGACCCCCGCTGCAGCAACTATTCGACAGTAACGGCCTTCGCCAGGTTGCGGGGCTTGTCGACATCCGTGCCCCGCTTGAGGGCGGTGTGATAAGCGAGCAGCTGCACCGGAATGGCGTGAACGATTGGTGACAGCCAGCCCGCATGGCGCGGCGTGCGGATCACGTGCACGCCATCGCTTTCCGTAAAGTGGCTGTCGAGATCGGCGAAGACATAGAGCTCGCCGCCGCGCGCGCGCACTTCCTGCATGTTCGACTTCACCTTCTCCAGCAGCGCATCGTTGGGCGCGATCACCACCACCGGCATCGACGAATCGACGAGCGCCAGCGGCCCGTGCTTGAGTTCGCCCGCCGGGTACGCCTCGGCATGGATGTAGGAGATCTCCTTGAGCTTGAGCGCGCCCTCGAGCGCCACCGGATAGTGGATGCCGCGACCGAGGAAAAGCGCGTGCTCATGCTTTGTGAACCGCTCTGCCCACGCCTGGATCTGCGGCTCGAGGTTGAGCGCGTGCTGGATGCTGCCGGGCACGAAGCGCAATTGCTCGATCGCCTCGGCCTCCTTCTGCGGCGTGAGCCGGCCCTTCGCCTTGCCCACCGCCAGCGTCAACGTGAACAACGCAGCCAGCTGGGTAGTGAATGCCTTCGTGGATGCGACACCAATCTCCGCACCGGCACGGGTGTAGAAAACGAACCGTGAGGCGCGGGGAATGGCGCTTTCGCGCACGTTGCAGATCGAAAGCGTCTGCGTGTGCCCCAGTTCCTGGGCTCGCTTGAGCGCCTCCATGGTGTCGAGCGTCTCGCCCGATTGCGAAATCGTCACCACCAGCTGGCGCGGATTCGGGATCGAGTCGCGATAGCGATATTCGTGGCCAAGCTCGACGTTGCATGGGACGCGGGTGATGCCTTCGATCCAGTACCGTGCCACCAGGCCGGCGTAGTAACTGGTGCCCGAGGCGAGGATCAGGATCGAGTCGATGTCGCGGAACGCCGCGCCAGCGCCAGCGCCATAGAGACCGTCCGCATCCACGCCCCCGTCGATGACACCTTCGATGGTGTCGGCGACCGCGCGCGGCTGCTCGTGGATCTCCTTCTGCATGTAGTGCGTGTAGGGGCCGAGGTCCACTGCATCGGCCGACAACTCGGACAGGTGCACGCTGCGCTCGACCTTGCGGCCTTCGCGATCCACGATGCGCACGCCGGAACGCTGCAGCGCGACGACGTCTCCGTCCTCGAGGTAGATCACGCTTCGCGTCTCGGAGACCAGGGCGGAGAAATCCGATGCGAGGAAGTTCTCGCCCTCGCCAAGGCCGACGACCAGCGGGCAACCCATGCGCGCTCCGGCGAGGAGATCCGGCTCCGTAAGTGCGACCACACCGATCGCATAGGCGCCACGCAGGTCCGCAACGGCGCGGCGCGTGGACTCGAAGAGATCCTTGGTCGCCTTGTAGTAGTGGTGGATGAGGTGCGCGATGACCTCAGTGTCGGTCTGCGACTCGAAGACATAACCCAGCGCCTTGAGGCGCGCGCGCTGCTCTTCGTGATTTTCGACGATGCCGTTGTGGACTACGGCGATCTCGTCCATCGAGACGTGTGGGTGGGCATTGCGTTCGGTCACGCCACCGTGGGTGGCCCAACGCGTATGCGCGATCCCGACAATTCCCCTGACGTCCTCCGCGCGCACGGCGTTCTCCATCTCCACGACGCGTCCGACGCGGCGAACGCGCTGGATGCTTCCGTTGAGGACCGCGAGACCGGCCGAGTCGTAGCCGCGGTACTCGAGGCGCTTGAGGCCCTCGGTGAGGATGGGAACGACGTTACGATTGGCGATAGCGCCGACGATTCCGCACATAGGCGGTCATTCTCTCATGGGCGCGGTGGGGAAAATAAAGGTCTCCCCGGCCTGGGGACCGGGGAGATTCAAGTAGGCGGCATGCTCTTGGCCTCACGTCGCCCTGAAGGAAGCTGGGGGAGGAGGAACCCAACAACCTGACGCCATCATGGGCTTCCGGGCCGCGCATTGCAGTGCCAAACAAGACATTCGCGATGCTGAATATCCTGCAGAAACTAGGGTTTGGGTCGCTCCTTGAACGCAACCGCGGCGCGGGCCGCCACCGCCACCGCCAGCGTTGCGAGCACGGGGGCGATCGTCAGGTGCATGCCTTGGCGCAGAGCCAGCACTGCGGCGGCAAACAACACCAGCCCCAGCACCGCCGCGAGCAAAGCCGCCAGCTTCGCGTTGCGCAGGAGGAAAACCAGCGCCGCGATCGAGACCAGCAGGAGTGCCAGCGGACGCGCTGATTCCCGTGGCGCTTCACCACTGAGCGCAGTCCGCAGCGTCTGCGCATGCACGACGATGGCGGGCGAGTCACGCCCGCCCGGTTCCCAACCGGCGAAGTTCACGGGCACGTCGATGCGATCCGTATATGGGAGCGTCTCGCCGATCAAGACGATCCGGTCGCGGAACAGATTGTCGAACAGCTTGTTGTCTGTCATCGCGAGAACGTTCTTCAGCGGCACGTAGGTGAAGGGCTTCCCGAGCGAGTAGTCGATGAGCCCATCGACGCACACGCGATTCAGTGCGCGGCACAGCCGGCCTTCGAGTGTCGGAAATCCGCCGTCCTCGGTGGGCACGACAAGCGAGAAGCGGCGCGACATGCCATCTGCATCGCGCGCAACCAGGTTGAGGCCGAGTCGCGACTCCCCGAGAAGCGCGAGGAAAGGCTTGTGGATGTTCCTGGCTGCCCGAGTTCGCGGGTCGATGCTGAGTGCGGCAACGAACGGCCCGCTTTCCACCGCCGTCGCAAGACCGTCGAATAGTGCGCGGTCGAGCCCCGGCTTGACCGAGTCGAAGGAGCGCTCGGGGAGCGCCAGTTCCAGGACCATCGCACGAGGCTTGGCAGAAGCCAGCCGAGCCAGGGCGCGTCCCAGCGGCACGTGCCAGAGACCCGGCGGCTCGGCGATGGCCTTCACCGTGGCTTCGTCCACGCCCACGATCACGATCTCATCGGGCGCGGGCCGCCAGTCGAAGCGCCGGAGCACCTGCCACTGCGCGTCCAGGAGCGCAAGGTCGAGGGAAGTCGAAGCGGGCAACAGCGAGATGAGGAAACCGCAGAGTGCCAATGCTGCGACCGCCACCGCGCGCATCGCGGTGCGGCCACCGTCGTCATGGGTTTCCATGGGCGCCTATCTTAACGTGGCCTCTGCCGGATGCTAGACTGGACCACTTCAAATTCGTGCTTTTCCCGAGAAAAAAATATGACAGGGGATACGCCGAGCGCCAGCCAGCTCGAGGGAATCACGGACACGTTCGTGCGGCAGCTTGCCGCGCTGGGCCGCGTGCGCACCTACCCCAAGAACACGGTCTTCATCACCGAAGGCGACTCGAGCGACTCCGTTTTCGTGGTGCTCACGGGACGCGTGAAGGTCTTCATCTCGGATACGGAAGGCCACGAGATGATCCTCGACACCCAGGGACCGGGCGAATACGTGGGCGAGATGGCGCTCGACGGAAAACCGCGCTCTGCCTCCGTCATGACGTTGGAGCCCAGCACCTTTTCGGTGGCGGCGCGCGAACCGATCCGCGAAGCCATCCGCAACGATCCCGACTTCGCGCTCGACATGATCTCCAAGATCATCGATCGCGCGCGCCATGCCACAAACGGCGTGAAGGATCTTGCGCTGCTTGACGTCTATGGCCGCGTGGCGCGGCTCCTGCTGAACATGGGCGTGGAGAAGGACGGGAAGCTGATGATCCCCGAGAAGCTCACGCAGCAGGAAATTGCCGAGCGTGTGGGAGCGTCACGGGACATGGTGAGTCGCATTTTCCGCGACCTCACCTCGGGCGGTTACATCACGGTCGAGAACCGCTACATCACGATCAACAAGAAGCCGCCCGCCCGGTGGTGAGCTCGCCCACGCGTTGCTCGTAATGCATCGTTGGCTTCGCCGGGGCCCGCTTGCGGGCGTGTTGTTGTCGGCTGCGACGATGGTCGGCGCACAACCCGCCTTGCCACCGGAATTCCGTGACCTGGAGAGAGCGGGCGCGGTGATCGGCGAGGTGCGCGTCGAGGCGCGCAATATCTTCGACACGGGTGACCCGGCCGAAAGCGGCCTCTTCTACCGGCTGGTGAACCGCCTGCACTTCGTGACCCGCCCCCAGGTGGTCGCGCGTGCGCTGCTCTTCAAGAGCGGCGACAAGGTCTCGGTGCAGAAGATCGAGGAGACCGAGCGCATCCTGCAAGCGCTGCGGATCGTCCACGACGTCGAGATCCGGCCGGGCGAGTACCGCGATGGCAAGGTGGACATCGAAGTTCTCACCCGCGACACCTGGTCGCTTGACCTCACCGGCAGCTTTTCTCGCAGCGGCGGCAACAACAAGTCGTCGTTCGGCGTGCGCGAGCGCAACCTGCTCGGCACCGGGCTCAACGTGGGCTTCGCGCGCACCTCCGACAACGACCGCAACGGCACCGAACTCGAGGCCAGTTACAACCAGGCCTTTGACGGCTGGACCCAGCTCGCCTTCAGCCGCGGCCAGTTCAGCGACGGCCGGCGGACCGCGGTGACCGTCGATCGCCCCTTCTACTCGCTCGATACGCGCTACGCCGCGCGTGGCGCCTGGAGCGACAACGACCGCATCGATTCGATCTACAACTCGGGCGACAAGGTGAGCGAGTATCGCCATCGGGAGAAGGCCGCGGAGTTCGCAGCCGGATGGTCGCCCGGGCTCGTGGACGGCTGGACGTCGCGCTATTCGGGGGGGGTCTACACGAACGACGACGCTTACCGGGCCGAACCGGGACGCGACCTCGTCGTTCCCCTGCCCGTGACCCACCGCGTACGCGCGCCGTTCCTGCGCTACGAGCTGGTCGAGGACGACTTCATCAAGGTCGTGAACTACAACAACATCGCCCGCACGGAATTCTTCGGCCTCGGACTCCACCTGCGGGCGCAGGTCGCGCGCGCGTTGCGTGGCCTCGGCTCGACGCGGTCGGATTGGTTGTACGCACTCGAGGCCGGCGACGGCACCACCTTCGCCTCGGGCCATCGCCTGTTCGCGCAGGCGAAAGTGGAACGCCGCGTGTCGAGCCTCGCCACGCCGATGACGCAGGGCGGCGCCGGCTTGCAGTTCTACGCGCCGCGGAGCCGCGATTCGCTCTACTTCGCGTCGCTCGTCGCGGAGAGGGTTCAGGGGGGTGGCATCGCGGACCTGTTGCTGCTGGGAGGTCTCGAGGGCATGCGTGGCTACCCATCGCGCTACCAGGCGGGCGAAAACCGGGTGGTGGCGACACTCGAGCAGCGCCGTTACTCCGACTGGTATCCGTTGCACCTGGTGCGCGTCGGCGGAGCCGCCTTCCTCGACATCGGGCGCGCATGGGGCGGTGCGAACCAGAACAGCGTGAATGGCGGCTGGCTGGCGGATGCGGGCGTGGGATTGCGCCTTTCGCTCGACCGTACGGCGTTCGCGAATGTCCTTCACCTCGATGTCGCCGTGCCGCTGAGGCGCGCACCGGGCATCAAGACGGTGCAGTTCCTGGTCAAGACCGAGCTGACCTTCTGATTGCATCCCTGATTATTTGCGGGGGCGCTTCCAGTCCGGCTTGGTGACCTGCTTCTTCTCGGTGAGCGTGAGGCCGCCGGGCGGCACGTCCTTGCTGATGGTTGCGCCCGCTCCGATCGTGGCGCCCTTGCCGACGGTGACCGGCGCGATCAGTTGCACGTCGCTGCCGATGTGCACGTCGTCTTCGATCACCGTGCGGTGCTTGTTCGCCCCATCGTAGTTGCAGGTGATGGTTCCCGCGCCGATGTTCACGCCGCTGCCCACCGTCGAATCGCCAACGTAGGCGAGGTGGTTCGCCTTGCTGCCACGGCCGAAGGAGCTTGCTTTCACCTCGACGAAATTGCCGACGTGCACTTCGTCGGCGAGTTGCGTCCCGGGGCGAATGCGCGCGTACGGGCCGATACGCGCGTTGGCGCCGATGACGCCTTCCTCTATGAGGGTGAAGGGCCTGATCTCGGTGCCGGACCCGATGCTGGAGTCACGCACGATGCAGTTGGCCCCGATCTTCACGCCGTCGCCCAACTCGACGCGCCCTTCGAAAATGCAATTGACGTCGATGCTGACGTCGCTTCCGCAAACCAGCTCGCCGCGCACATCGATGCGCGCGGGATCCGTGAGGGTCACGCCCTGTTGCAGGAGTTGCTCGGCGCGATTCATCTGGTAGTGGCGTTCGAGGATCGCTAGCTCCGACTTGCTGTTCACACCGAGGCTCTCGTGTGCCGCTGCCGGGTGCCGCACCTCGACGGCGACACCATCGGCAACCGCGGCCGCGATGACGTCGGTCAGATAGTACTCGCCCTGCGCATTTTCATTGCGCAGCTGCCCAAGCCACTTCTCGAGGCTCGCCCGGGGCAGCGCCATGATGCCGGTGTTGATCTCGCGGATGGCGCGCTGGGCCTGCGTCGCGTCCTTTTCCTCGACGATTCCGGCCACCCGCCCACTCGGATTGCGCACGATGCGCCCATAACCCCTGGGCTGGTCCACGGTCTGGGTGAGGAGTGCGACATGCCCGGCGGAAGCGGCGTCGACCAGGGAGCGAAGGGTGCCCGAAGCAATGAGTGGCACATCCCCATAAAGCACCAGGACCGTCCCACCTTCGGCGAGGTCAGGAAGCGCTTGCATCACGGCATGCCCGGTTCCGAGCTGTTGCGCCTGGACCGCCCAGGCCACGTCGGCGTCATCCACTGCCGTCCGGACCTGGTCGCCTCCGTGGCCAATCACGATGCAAAGGCGGGTGGGATCCAGCAGGCGGGCAGTGTCGATGACGTGGCGCAGCAGCGAACGCCCGGCGATCGGATGCAGGACCTTGGGAAGGTCCGAGCGCATGCGCTTGCCCTGGCCGGCGGCCAGGATCACGACTTGGAGCGGTGCTGTGGGAGACGGCATCGGGATCGTTTGTTGGTGAGGGGCAAGAAAAAGGGCAGGGGGTGAACCCTGCCCGGATGTGTTGCGCCTCTTTACTAAGGAGTTTCCTGATCCCCCTGATGGGGAGACTTTACACCCTCAACGGCGCTGGCGGAGTTTCCGGATCGCGGCGATCTGCGCCGCGGCTTGCGCCAGTTCGATCTGGGCCTTGGCAATTTCCATCGCGCCGGCCTTGTTAGCGAGCGCTTCCTTCGCGAGCCTTTCGGCTTCCAGGGCCTTGGCTTCGTCGAGGTCGTGGGCACGAACGGAGGTATCGGCCAGGACCGTGACGCGGTCCGGCTGGACTTCCATCATGCCGCCCGAGACGTAGATCAATTCCTCGTCCGTACCGTTTGCCGCCTTGATCTGGATCGTGCCCGGCTTGATGCGGGTGAGCAGCGGAATGTGCTCCGGCAGGATGCCCAGCTCGCCACCCTCGCCGGGTGCCACGACCATGGAGGCCTCGCCCGAGTAGATCTGCTGCTCGGCGCTGACGATGTCGACGTGAAGGGTCTTGGCCATGTCAGGTCAGCGTCTTGGCTTTTTCGAACGCCTCTTCGATTGCGCCGACCATGTAGAAAGCCTGCTCGGGGAGGTGGTCGCATTCGCCATTGACGATCATGTTGAAGCCTTTGATCGTTTCCTTGAGGGTCACGTACTTGCCCGGCGAGCCGGTGAACACCTCGGCGACGTGGAACGGCTGCGACAGGAAGCGCTGGATCTTGCGCGCGCGACCCACCGCCAGCTTGTCTTCCGGGGACAGCTCGTCCATGCCCAGGATCGCGATGATGTCGCGCAGTTCCTTGTAGCGCTGCAGCACCGCTTGCACCGCGCGCGTGGTGTTGTAGTGCTCTTCGCCGATCACGTTCGGGTCGACCTGGCGCGAGTTCGAATCGAGCGGGTCCACGGCAGGGTAGATACCGAGGGAGGCGATGTCGCGAGAGAGCACGACCGTCGCGTCAAGGTGGCCGAAGGTCGTGGCGGGCGAAGGGTCCGTCAAGTCATCCGCCGGAACGTAAACAGCCTGGATCGACGTGATCGAACCTTTCTTGGTGGACGTGATGCGCTCCTGCAGGCGGCCCATTTCCTCGGCCAGCGTCGGCTGGTAACCCACGGCGGAAGGCATGCGGCCCAGCAGCGCGGACACTTCCGTGCCCGCAAGCGTGAAGCGGTAGATGTTGTCGACGAAGAACAGGATGTCACGGCCTTCGTCGCGGAAACGCTCGGCCATCGTGAGGCCGGTGAGCGCGACACGCAGGCGGTTGCCCGGGGGCTCGTTCATCTGGCCGAACACCATCGCCACCTTCGACTGCGAAAGGTCTTCCTGCACGATCACCTTGGCATCCGACATCTCGTGGTAGAAGTCGTTGCCCTCGCGAGTGCGCTCGCCCACGCCGGCGAATACCGACAGGCCCGAGTGCTGCTTGGCGATGTTGTTGATGAGCTCGAGCATGTTCACGGTCTTGCCGACGCCGGCGCCGCCGAAGAGGCCGACCTTGCCGCCCTTGGCGAACGGGGCCACGAGGTCGATGACCTTGATGCCCGTTTCCAGCAGCTCGACCGAAGGCGAGAGCTCGTCGAACTTGGGCGCGGAAGCGTGGATCGAGCGGTGCTCGTCGGCGTTCACCGGGCCGCGTTCATCGATCGGTCGGCCCAGCACGTCCATCACGCGGCCGAGGGTCGCCGGACCCACCGGCACCGAGATCGGGCCGCCGGTGTTCTTTACCTTCATTCCGCGGCGAAGACCGTCGGAGGAGCCCATCGCGATGGTTCGCACGACGCCGTCGCCGAGCTGCTGCTCGACCTCGAACGTGAGGCCCTTCTCGGCGAACGACTTGGTGCCGTCCTCGACCAGCGTCAGCGCGTCATAGATGCGCGGCATGTTCTCGCGCGGGAACTGGATGTCGATCACCGCGCCGATGCACTGGACGATCTTGCCTTCGTTGGCCTGCGTCTGGACTGTGCTCATGATTTTGCTTCCTAACGGGAGTATTAGACGGCCGCAGCGCCGCCGACGATTTCGGACAATTCCTTGGTGATCGCTGCCTGGCGCGACTTGTTGTAGACCAGGGTGAGGTCGTCGATCACGCTCGATGCGTTGTCGCTCGCGCTCTTCATCGCGACCATGCGCGCCGACTGCTCGCTGGCGATGTTTTCCGCGACCGATTGGTAGATGAGCTGCTCGACATAACGCGTCAGCAGCTGCTCGAGCACGGCGCGCGCATCGGGTTCGTACAGGTAGTCCCAGTTCTTGCGCGCCGCGCGCTCGTCCGCCTTGAGGCGGTCGGCGGGCAGCGGCAGCAGCTGCTCGACCACGGGCTCCTGCTTCATGGTGTTGATGAAGCGCGTGTAGACGATGTAGAGCGCGCCGATCTTGCCCTCGGTATACGCGTCGATCTGGACCTTCATCGGCCCGACCAGCTTCTCGAGATGCGGCGTGTCACCCAGGCCGGTGAGGTGCGAGACGACGTTGCCACCCACGCGCTGCATGAAACCGAAGCCCTTGTTGCCGATCGCAGTCAGCTGGACCGCGCGGCCTTCCGCCTGGTATTCCTTGACCTTGGAGAGCATCAGGCGCAGCACGTTGGTATTGAGGCCGCCGCACAGTCCCTTGTCGGAGGTAACGACGATCATGCCGACGTCCTTCACGCCTTCGCGCTTCACGAGGAAAGGATGGCGGTACTCCGTGTTCGCGTGCGCGAGGTGCGAAGCGATGATGCGGATCTTGTCGCCGTACGGGCGCGCGTGGCGCATGCGTTCCTGCGCCTTCCTCATCTTCGAGGCGGCGACCATCTCCATGGCCTTGGTGATCTTGCGCGTGTTCTGCACGCTCTTGATCTTGGTCCGGATTTCTCTGCTGCCAGCCATTTATTTGCCTTTTGCTAGGTGGCGTTGAGCGGCGCCAGGCGACCGCTCAAACGACGTTCCCGCTCGTCGCGACGACTCAGTACGTTCCGTCTTTCTTGAACGATTTAATGGCTTCATGCAGCTTCGCCTCGTCGTCCTTGGAAAGGTCCTTGGTCGATTCGATGCGGTCCACCAGCTCGCCGTACTTGCCCTTCATGTACTCGCGCATCGCGCGCTCGGCGGCCAGGGCTTTCTTAACTTCGATGTCGTCGTAGTAGCCGTTGTTGACCGCGAACAGCACCAGCGCCATTTCCCACACCTGCAGCGGCTGGTACTGCGGCTGCTTCATGAGCTCGGTCACCATGCGACCGCGCTCGAGCTGCTTGCGCGTGGCTTCGTCGAGGTCGGAGGCGAACTGCGCGAAGGCCGCCAACTCGCGGTACTGCGCAAGGGCGAGGCGCACGCCACCGCCAAGCTTCTTGATGATCTTGGTCTGCGCGGCGCCGCCGACTCGCGACACCGAGATACCGGCGTTGATGGCGGGACGGATGCCGGCGTTGAAGAGGTCGGTCTCGAGGAAGATCTGGCCGTCGGTGATGGAAATCACGTTGGTCGGCACGAACGCGGACACGTCTCCGGCCTGCGTCTCGATGATGGGCAGCGCGGTCAGCGAACCGGTCTTGCCCTTGACGGCGCCCTTGGTGAAATCCTCCACGTATTTCTCGTTCACGCGCGCGGCGCGCTCGAGCAGGCGGCTGTGGAGATAGAACACGTCGCCGGGGTACGCTTCGCGGCCCGGCGGGCGGCGCAGCAGCAGCGAGATCTGGCGATAGGCCCAGGCCTGCTTGGTCAAGTCGTCATAGACGATCAGCGCGTCCTGGCCGCGGTCGCGGAAATATTCGCCCATCGTGCAACCCGAATACGGCGCGATGTACTGCATCGCGGCCGCATCCGAGGCGGTCGCCGCGACAACGATGGTGTAGGCCATGGCGCCCGACTCTTCGAGCTTGCGCACGACGTTGGCGATGGTCGAGGCCTTCTGGCCGATGGCAACGTAGACGCAGAAGAGGTCCTTGCCCTTCTGGTTGATGATCGTGTCGACGGCGACGGCGGTCTTGCCCGTCTGGCGGTCGCCGATGATCAGCTCGCGCTGCCCGCGACCGACCGGCACCATGGCGTCGATCGACTTGAGGCCGGTCTGCACCGGCTGCGAAACGGATTTGCGCGCGATCACGCCCGGAGCGACTTTCTCGATCGGCTCGGTCATCTTGGCGTTGATCGGGCCCTTGCCGTCGATCGGCACGCCGAGGGAGTTGACCACGCGCCCGATCAACTCCGGACCAACCGGGACTTCGAGGATGCGCCCGGTGGCCTTGACCGTGTCGCCTTCGGAGATGTGCTCGTACGCGCCCAGCACCACCGCGCCAACCGAATCGCGCTCGAGGTTCAGGGCCAGGCCGAAGGTGTTGCCCGGAAACTCGAGCATCTCGCCCTGCATCACGTCCGTGAGGCCGTGAACGCGGCAGATGCCGTCGGTCACGGAGATCACGGTGCCTTCAGTGCGCTTCTCGGCAGCAACCTGGAGGTTCTGGATCTTCGATTTGATCAGTTCGCTGATTTCGGACGGGTTGATCTGCATGACGTTTCCTTGAGTGAAGCTGTGGCCTAGCGGGTGAGCGCGGCGGCCATCTGGCCGAGCGCGTCACGCACCGAGGCGTGGATGACCTGGTCGCCGACCTGCACGCGGGCGCCGCCGAGAAGCTGCGGGTCCACGTCCACTTCGGCTTCGACTTTCTTTCCGTAGCGCTTCTCGAGCGCCGCGACGATTTCCGTGCGCTGCGCCTCCGTCAGCGGCTGGGCGCTGGTGATCCGCGCCTGCACGACACGCTCGTGGTCGCGCTTGAGCTCCTCGAACTGTTCCGCGATGGAGCCGATCAGCTCCGTGCGGTGGCCGTCAACCAGCATTGCCAGCAGGTTCTTCACCGAGCCGGTGAGGCGATCGCCTCCCACTGAGGCGAACAGGTCTTTCTTCTGCTGCGCGCTCACGCGCGGATCCGACAACGTCGAGCGCATGTTGCCATCGCGCGCCATGACGGCGGAAAGCGCGATGGCTTCCGCATCGGCACCCAGGGATTTCGACTCGAGCGCCACCCTGAACGCGGCTTCCGCATAGGGGCGGGCAACGGTTGCGATTTCGGCCATGGCTCTAGAGTTGTGCCTTGAGCTGGTTCAGCATGGCGGCGTGCGCCTTCGCGTCGACCTCGCGCTGCAGGATCTTCTCGGCGCCGGCGACCGCCAGATTCGCGACCTGCTCGCGAAGCTGCTGCTTGGCCGATTGGACCTCCTGCTGGATCTGCGCGTGGGCGGCGGCTACGAGCCGCTCTCCCTCGGACTTGGCTTGCGCCTTCGACTCCTCGATGCGCTGGCTGGCGGCCTTGTCCGCGGCCGCCACGATCTCGTGCGCGCGGCTGCGAGCGTCCTTCAGCAACACGTCGGTTTGCTTCTGGGCGTCGGCGAGCGAGGAGCGGCCACGCTCCGCTTCGGCCAGGCCGTCGGCGATGAGCTTCTGACGTTCCTCGATCTTCGTCAGGACCATCGGCCAGACCCACTTGACCGAGACGAAGATGAATATGAAGAACGTGAGCGCCTGGGCGAACAACGTCACATTGAGATTCATAAGGCTTCCCTTGCCGGGAGTTCGACCGTTACTTGAGGGAAGTGAGGAGCGGGTTCGCGAACGCGAAGAACATCGCCAGGCCCACGCCGATGATGAAGGAGGCGTCGATGAGGCCGAGGAGCAGGAACACCTTCGCCTGCAGCTGCGGCATCAGTTCCGGCTGGCGGGCGGCGCCCTCGAGGAAGCGGCTGCACATGATGCCCACGCCCACGCAGGCGCCAAGGGCGCCCAGGCCGATCATGAGGCCGATGCCCACGCTCGTGTAAGCCTGAATCATGGCGATCAGTTGAAGTTTTGCGTCCATTGTCGTTGTCCTTTTCGGTAGTGACTTGCGATGTAGGTTGATGCGGAAAAACGGATCTTGTCAGTGGCTTTCGTGCCCCATCTGGATATAGACGATGGTGAGCATCATGAAAATGTAGGCCTGCAGAAGCACGATCAGGATGTGGAAGACAGCCCAACCCACTCCCAGCACCACCGCGCCGAGGAAGCCCACGATGCCGGCCGTGGCGAGGAGCCACAGCAGCAGGAAGATGATCTCGCCCGCATACATGTTCCCGAAGAGACGCAGCGAGTGCGAAAGCGGCTTCGAGACGTATTCGACGATATTGAAGAGGAAATTCAGTGGCCAGAGGATCGGGTTGGACCCGAACGGCGAGCAAAAGAGTTCGTGAGCGAAGCCGCCCAGGCCCTTCACCTTGATCGCGAAGAAAATCATCATCACCCACACCGACAGGGCGAGGGCGAACGTGGTCGAGACGTCGGCGCTCGGCACGATGCGGAAGCCGTGATGCGCGCCCATTGCGCCGGTAAGCATGGAGACCCAGTCCACGGGCAGCAGGTCCATCGCGTTCATCAGCAGCACCCAGACGAATACGGTAAGCGCCACGGGCCCGACGAATTTGTTCGGATCACCGTGAAATATGCCGCGCACGTTCTTGTCGATCTCGATGAACAGTACTTCGACAAAAGCCTGGCGCTTGTTGGGTACCCC
This sequence comes from Usitatibacter sp., assembly GCA_039915735.1. Classification (GTDB taxonomy): domain Bacteria; phylum Pseudomonadota; class Gammaproteobacteria; order Burkholderiales; family Usitatibacteraceae; genus Usitatibacter. The sequence goes on from JBDSMR010000015.1 coordinate 91,147, forward strand.
CTTGGTTGCGCCCCTCGCGACCCAGTAGAAGAACCCCAGGCCGACGATACCCAGGATGATGCTCACGATGATCGAGTCGACGTTGAGCACCCAGAAGTTGCCGTCGCCAACAGGCTTCGTAAAGAAGTTCAGGTGGTGGCTGATGTATTCGGAGGGGCTTGCGTACTGGGCGGCCATTCGATGTCTTCTATGTTGACGACTTATGTTCCACCGGATCCTTCACCGCGATGGCCGCGGCGAAGATTCCCACCGTGATCACGAACGCCGCGAAAAACGCCGCGTGCACGACTTCCCTGTAATTCGAGAGCACCAGCCAGAGTTGGATGATGATGAGCAGGACCTTCAGGCCTTCCGCCCGCATCATCGTCCGCAACGCCTCTCCCGCGGTGCGCGCCTCGCCCTGCGAAACCCGCCACCCGTAAACCCATCCGGCCACGATGTTCACGGCTCCACCGAGGGCGGCCGATGCTGCGCCGTCCAGGCCCCAGAGGAGCAATGCAACCAGCGTGAGGGCCGCCGTAACGATGACCTGCCACCGCGTAACGACCCGGATGGGCCTCATCTGGGGTTTGAAAACCATTTGGGGCCCGCGAAGCGAAACCGCTGAATTATAGCGTTTGACGTGCCCGAGCGTCAAAAGATACGGCACCGCACCATGGGCGCCGCATGACTCAGTTGCGCTTGATCCTCTTGATGATTCCGCTGAGCTCGTCGAGGCTGGAATAATCGATCACCACCGATCCCTTGCCTCCCACCCGAGGCTTGAGGGTGACGTTCGAGCCCAGTGTTTCTGAAAGTTCTTCCTGCAACCTGCGGCTGTCGGCATCAAGTGTAGGCGCGGCGCGGCGCGCGGTTGCCACCGGCGCTTCCGTGGCTTGCTGCACCAGGCGCTCGGTCTCCCGGACCGACAGGCCTCCTGCCGCCACTTGCTCGGCGACTTCCACCTGGCGCTGCTTCGAAAGCGCGAGCAGTGCACGGGCATGTCCCATGTCGATCTTGCCGTCGAGCAGCATCGATTGGACGGCAGGCGCGAGCTCGAGCAGGCGTAGCAGGTTGGTCACGCCGACGCGCGAACGGCCCACTGCGCCGGCGACCTCTTCATGCGTGAGCTTGAATTCCTCGATGAGCCGCTTCAGGCCGTTGGCCTCTTCGAGTGGATTCAGGTCCTCGCGCTGGATGTTTTCGATCAACCCGATTCCAAGCGCGGCTTCATCCGGCACTTCGCGCACAACTGCGGGTACCTGCTCGAGGCCTGCCATGCGCGCCGCGCGCCAACGGCGTTCGCCAGCCAGGATTTCGTACTGGGCCCCACCCACCGGGCGAACGACGATCGGCTGGATCACTCCGCGCGCACGGATCGAGGACGCCAACTCGGCGAGCGACGTTTCATCCATGCGCGTACGTGGCTGGTATTTGCCGGGCTTGAGCGAATTGATCGGCAGCTGGGCAAGCTCTTCTTCCGCGGGCGGGCGACGGGTGCCACCACCCAGCAGCGCGTCCAGCCCGCGGCCGAGGCCCTTGTGCCGGGTGACCATCAGGCGGCCTCCTTCACATCAAAGCCGTTGCGCGTGAGCAGCTCGCGCGCGAACTGCAAGTGCGCCGTGGCGCCCTTGGACGCGGGATCGTGCAGGAGGACGGGTTTGCCGAAGGAAGGCGCTTCGGCGATGCGGATGTTGCGGGGAATCACCGTATCGAAGACCTTGTCGCCGTAATGTTTCTTGAGTTCATCGGAAACCTGCACGGTGAGCGTGCTGCGCGGGTCATACATCGTGCGCACCAGCGCCTCGATCTCGATGCGCGGATTGAGGTTCTGCTTCACCTTTCGCAGCGTGCCCACCAGGTCGGACAAACCTTCGAGGGCGTAGTACTCGCATTGCATCGGGATGATCACGGCATCGGCGGCAGCGAAGCCGTTCACGGTGAGCATGTTCAATGCGGGCGGGCAGTCGATCACGATGAAGTCATAGCGGTCGACCAATTCCGCCAGCGCGTCGCGCAGCCTGAACTCGCGACTCTCGATCGTGATGAGTTCGACCTCCGCGCCCGCGAGGTCGCGATTCGAGGGCAGGATGTCGTAGCCGCCCTCGCAATTGCGCAGGGCTTCGGATGCGGAATGCTCGCCGATCAGCATTCCATAAACGGTTTTCTCGCACTCGGCCTTGTCGATGCCGCTGCCGGTGGTGGCGTTGCCCTGCGGATCGAGATCCACCAGGAGCACGCGGCGCCCGTAATGCGCCATGCTGGCCGAGAGGTTCACCGCGACGGACGTTTTCCCGACCCCGCCCTTCTGGTTGGCGACAACGAAGATGCGCCCCATCAAGCGGCCTCCACGAAAACCAGATGACGCTTGGCGTCGAGCGTGGGCACTGCCAGCTCGACCACCTGCGCCACGCGGTGCGACGCCGGCACGCGCGCGATTTCCTCGAAGGGATACACACCCTTCATCGCGAGCAAGCGCCCTCCGGGCGCGGCCAGGTGCTGCGATTGCGTCACGAAATCGGACAGGTCGGCGAATGCCCGCGAGACCACGACGTCGAAGGGGCGCGGCGGCTTCCATTGCTCGACGCGCGCGCAGACGACATTGACGTTGGCCAGGCGCAGCTCCGCCTTGGCCTGCTCGAGGAACGTGCATTTCTTGTGGCTGGAATCGAGCAAGGTCACCTCGAGGTCGGGTCTTGCGATCGCGATAGGCACGCCGGGAAATCCCGGGCCTGTGCCCACGTCGATGACGTTCTTCGCTTCACCCAGGTGGGGAAGCAACGACAAGCTGTCGAGCAGGTGCAGCACTATCATCTGTTCCGTCTCGCGCACCGCCGTGAGGTTGTGCACGCGATTCCACTTCGCGATCAGTGCCAGGTGGGCAGCCATGCGCTCGCGAGCCGCCTGGGGGATATCGAGGCCCATCGCGGCAAGACCGTCTTGAAGCTTGTCGCCTGCGCTCACGCGCTTTTCTCCGTTGGTGCCGTGGCCCTGCGTTTCAAATGGACCAGCAGGAGCGAGATCGCCGCCGGCGTCATGCCCTGGATGCGCGCGGCCTGGCCCACGGTCTCGGGACGTTGCTGGGTGAGCGTCTGCTGTGCTTCCTTGGAGAGGCCACGGACGCCGGTGTAGTCGATCCCCTCGGGGATCCGCAGCCCTTCCTGCGCCAGCTGCCGTTCAACCTCAACCTTCTGCCTATCGATGTAGCCCGCATATTTGGCGGAGATCTCCACCTGCTCGGAAACGGCGAGGTCTACCTCGCCCTCGGCCTGAAGCCACGGCCGCAGCGCGGCGTAACTCACATTCGGGCGGCGCAAAAGATCGAAAAGCGTGTGTTCACGTTCAAGCGGAACACCGAGCACATCTAATTGATTTTCAACAGAAATTGAGTTCGGGCGTGCCCACGCGGCCTTCCATCGAGCGCTGTCGCGCTCGATGCTTTCGCGCTTCGCCGAATAGGCCATCCAGCGCTCGTCGCCAACAATTCCCATCTGGCGACCGACCTCGGTCAGCCTGAGATCGGCGTTGTCCTCGCGCAGCTGCAGCCGGTACTCCGCGCGGCTGGTGAACATGCGGTAGGGCTCTGAGACTCCGCGAGTGACCAGGTCGTCCACCAGCACGCCGAGGTAAGCCTCATCCCGGCGCGGGCACCATCCGGCCTCCCCGCGCGCCTTGAGGGCCGCATTGAGACCCGCCAGGAGGCCCTGTGCGGCCGCTTCTTCATATCCGGTCGTGCCATTGATCTGGCCGGCGAAGAACAAGCCCTCGATGGCCTTGGTCTCCAGCGTGCTCTTCAGTCCGCGCGGATCGAAGTAGTCATATTCGATGGCGTAGCCGGGCCGAAGGATGTGGGCGTTCTCCAAGCCCGAAATCGAATGAACGAGGGCCAGCTGGATGTCGAAGGGCAGGCTCGTCGAGATTCCGTTGGGGTAGTACTCGTTGGTGGTGAGGCCTTCGGGCTCCAGGAAGATCTGGTGGCCGGCCTTGTCCGCAAAGCGGTGAATCTTGTCTTCGATCGATGGGCAGTAACGCGGTCCCACGCCTTCTATCAACCCGGTAAACATTGGGGAACGGTCGAGCCCACCGCGGATCACTTCATGGGTGCGCTCGTTGGTATGGGTGATCCAGCAGCTCACCTGGCGGGGATGCATCGACCGGTCGCCCAGGAAGGAAAACACCGGCTCCGGCCGATCGCCAGGCTGTTCGGCCAGACGGGAGAAGTCGATGGTGCGGCCGTCGATGCGCGGCGGTGTTCCGGTCTTGAGCCGCCCCACGGGCAGCTTGAGTTCGCGCAGGCGGGCAGCCAAGGACAGCGACGGCGGGTCTCCAGCACGGCCGGCCTGGTATCGGGCCAGCCCGACGTGGACCAGGCCGCCGAGGAAAGTACCCGCGGTCAGGACCACCGTCGAGGATTCGAAGCGCAGCCCGATGGCGGTAACGGCGCCGGCGACGCGGTCTCCGTCCATGATCAGATCGTCAACGGCCTGTTGGAAGATCCAGAGGTTCGGCTGGTTCTCCAGGCGGCGCCGGATGGCCGCGCGGTAAAGGACACGGTCTGCCTGCGCGCGGGTTGCCCGAACAGCCGGGCCCTTGCTGGCATTCAGGGTCCTGAACTGGATCCCGGCCTCGTCCGTGGCAATCGCCATCGCGCCGCCCAGCGCGTCGACTTCGCGCACCAGGTGACCCTTGCCGATGCCGCCAATGGACGGATTGCAGGACATCTGGCCCAGCGTCTCGATGGCGTGGGTCAAAAGAAGCGTCTTCGCTCCGGCACGCGCAGACGCAAGCGCGGCTTCGGTGCCGGCATGGCCGCCACCCACCACGATTACGTCGAATCGCCGGGGAAAGTTCATGGTCTCGCTGGATTGAAAACGCCCGGCCTGCTGCAGGCGGGGCGAAACCACGATTCTACGGGAATCGGACGTAAGACCCCAGAGGGCGTTCCACGTGGAACCTGGGCAACCCTCGACTTAAGGCGGGTTCCACGTGGAACATCATTTCCCGATGCAGAAGTGGCTGAAGATTTCACCCAGGAGATCATCAGCGCTGACAATTCCGGTAATCCGGCCCAGTGAAAACTGAGTCAATCTCAATTCTTCCGCTTTTAATTCAAAGGCTTGGGATAGAGATTGCGCCCGGCCAAGGCTCGAGACAGCCTCATTAAGCGCTTCCAGATGCCGTTCGCGTGCCATGAAGATGCCCTCCCCGTGCGGCCGCCAGCCAGCGACCTCGAGCAGCCATGCCCTGAGGGCGTCCACCCCGGCGCCCGTCAAGGCCGAAACCCGAAGGCGCGCCTCACCGCCAGCCCCGATCGAAATCCCCGGGGTCTCTCCTGACAGGTCGACCTTGTTGCTGACGCGGGCAACCGGCAATCCCTGCGGCAACCTGGCGCGCAGCGCGCCAGCCTCCGGCGACGCACCTTCATCCACCTCGATGAAAAGCGCGGCGCCAGCCGATTCCACGGCCCGCCAGGTGCGCTCGATGCCAATGCGCTCGACCTCATCACCAGCGTCTCGCAGGCCGGCGGTGTCGATGAGGTGGATGGGAACGCCTTCGAGAATGATGGTCGCCCGGACATAGTCACGGGTCGTTCCTGCGAGCGGCGTGACAATCGCGACGTCTTCGCCCGCCAGCCGGTTGAGGAGACTCGATTTGCCGACGTTGGGCTCTCCGACCAGAACAACCGTCAGGCCCTCCCGCAGGACCACCCCCTGCCGGGCATCCCGCAACAACTGGTCCAGGTCTTCCTGCAGCAAGACAATCCGTTGATCCTGCCAGTGGCGATCGGCGGGATCGATTTCTTCTTCCGGGAAATCGATGCAGGCCTCGACGTGCACGCGCAACTCGGTAAGCGATTCGGCCAGGGATTTGATCCGCGCCGAGAACTCGCCAGCAAGGGAACGGGCGGCGCTTCGCGCGGCCTCGGCGCTCGAGGCGTCTATGAGGTCGGCAACGCTCTCGGCTTGCGCGAGGTCGATGCGGTCATTGAGGAAGGCGCGGCGCGTGAACTCGCCCGGCTCGGCCACGCGCGCGCCAAGCTCGATGCAGCGGCGCAGCAGCAACTGCATGACGACGGGACCGCCGTGCCCCTGCAGCTCGAGGACATCGTCACCGGTATAGGAATGGGGCGCGGGGAAATAGAGTGCGATCCCCTGGTCGATCACGCCTCCATCGGCAGCCACGAACTTCGCGAGCTTGGCCACCCGAGCGGAGGGCACTTCACCCACCATCTCGCGCGCAATATGCGCCGCGCGCGAACCCGAAACACGCACGACACCGATACCCCCGCGTCCCGCGGGGGTGGCGATGGCGGCGATCGTATCGCTGCCGCCGCTCAGCGCCGGGCTTTCGCCTTCGCTTCGGCCGCGAGCGTGCGGTTGATGTGCCACTGCTGGAGGATCGACAGCAGGTTCTGGGATACCCAGTAGAGAACCAGGCCCGCGGGAAAGAAGAGGAAGAACACGCTGAACATGATGGGCATGATCAACATGATGCGGGCCTGCACCGGGTCCGCGGGTTGCGGGTTGAGGCGCGTCGTCACATACATCGAGACGGCGTAGACGACGGGCAGGATGAAGTACGGATCCGGCGCCGAAAGGTCCCTGATCCAGCCGACCCACGGCGCATGACGCAGTTCGATGGACGCGAGCAGCACCCAATAGAGCGCGATGAATACCGGGATCTGCACCACGATCGGAAGGCAGCCGCCGAGCGGATTGATCTTCTCGGTGCGGTACATCTCCATCATCGCCTGGTTGAGCTTCTGGCGATCGTCGCCATAGAGCTGCTTGAGCTTTTCCATCTTCGGTCCCAGGACTTTCATCTGGGCCATGGAGCGGCCGGCCTTGGCGTTGAGCGGATAGAAAACGAGCTTGATGAGGATGGTGAGGATCACGATCGACCAGCCCCAGTTGCCGACGAATCCGTGGATCGTCTTGAGCAGCCAGAACAACGGCGCCGCGAGGATGTAGAGCCAGCCATAGTCGACAACGAGGTTGAGACCCGGCGCGACATTCTCGAGCTTCTCGGTTTCCTGGGGGCCTACGTACATGGGAACATCGATGCTTGCAGTGGCTCCCGGCGGGACCTGGCCGAGCGAGACCACAACACCCGCGGTATAGAGGGTGTCGGAAACCTTGTTGGTGAAGTACTCGCGCTCCGTGCCCACCTTGGGCAGCCACGCGGAAACGAAGTAGTGCTGGATCATTCCGATCCAGCCGTCCTTGGCCTTCTTGACGTGCACGGCCTTGCCATTCTCGATGTCCTTGAAGGCGACCTTCACGAACTTCGATTCCTCAGTGTAGATCGCAGGCCCGGTGAACGTCGTTACGCCGGCGAACGCGCTGGTCTGGGCCGCCTCCTCACTCGGCGGATTCGCATCACGCAGGAACTGGTAGTAGGCGTGGGGCGTGATCGGCTTGTCGGATTTGTTCGCCACGTCGAAGGAAACATCGATCACGTAGCTGCCACGATGGAAGCGGTATTTCTTCACGACGTCGGCGCCATTGCCGTCCTTGGCGCGCAGCACGACCTCGAGCATTTCCTGGCCGGAAGCAAGCTCGTAGCTCTTCGCCTCCGTTGTATAGAGCGCCTTGTGCGACGGCAGGCCTTCACCGAGCAAGCCCGCCTGGGTGACGAAGTAGTGCTTGCCGCCGGCCTCCATCAACGTAAGCGGCTTGTCGCGATCGAGCGCCGAGAAAACCTTGCGTAACGTGAGGCGGCGGATGTCGCCACCCGCAGTGCTCAGCTCGATGTCGAGGAGATCGGTCTTGATCGCGATCGGCTCGCCGCCCGTGACGGCGGGGTCAGCCGAAGGCGCGGCCGGAGCAGCAGCGGGAGCGCTACCGGGAACCGGCGGGACGCCAGCCAGGCTGGTCGTCGGCTGCGGGACTCCTGCCGGGGCGCTGGCAACGGCCGGGGTGGGCGGCGGCTTCGGCGCATTGTGCTTCTGCCAGGCATCCCAGAGCA
>JBDSMR010000057.1:0-22329 GCA_039915735.1 Usitatibacter sp.
GTGACCGACAATGCGGCGCTCACCTACCTCGGTTCGCTCGTCGAGGGCCTGAGCGACGAGTTCAAGTACGCACTGGTTGCCGGCGCAGTGACTGGCGGCGGCCTCACCGTGATCGCGAACGCGCCCAATCCGGCGGGCTTCGCGATCCTGCACCGCCATTTCGAGGACGAGACCATCCACCCATTGGGGCTGCTGGCCGCGGCCGTGCCCCCGACGCTGGTGGCGGTGATGGCATTCCGCATTTCCGGAGGAACTACGATGAGATACGTGGAAGAGTTCGTTGCATGGGCGCAGGCGCTCGATCCCGCGGCGGCCTTCCTGTTCCTGCTGCCTTTCGTGGTGGCGGGGGCCGGGCTGTTGCAGTACTACCTTGAGCAGCGCGACGCCGCCGCCTTCAGAGAGCAGCGGCGAGGCGACGTGGAAGAGGCCTCCTGAGTTCCAGTCAGCCGGCAGCCGCGCGGGCTGCATCGGCGACCCGAGGCGGCTTGCCCAGCAGCACCTGCTTCACGTTGTCGGCGGTGAGCAGGCTCGCGCGCAGGTTGGCGTCCTGCGTGATTCCGGCTATGTGGGGCGAAAGGATCAGGTTGGGCACACCGACGAACAGGCTCCCCGCCTTGATCGGCTCGCCTTCGAACACGTCGAGCGCCGCGCCGGCAATGCGCCCCTCGCGAAGGGCCGCGACAAGCTCGCTTTCGTCGATGAGCCCGCCGCGCGCGCTATTCACCACGTAAGCGCCGGCAGGCAGCGCACGCAGCGCCTTCGCATCGATCATGCCGCGCGTGGTCGGCGTCATCGGCACGTGGATGCTGAGCACGTTGGTGTCGGGGAGCATGTCGGCGAGATCGCGGCGCTCGACGCCCAGTTCCGCCCAGGACGGGTCGGTGGGTGCGACGTGAGGGTCGCACGCCAGCACGCGCATGCCGAAGGCACGTGCGCGCCGCGCCACCTGGCGGGCGATGAGGCCGAAGCCCACGAGACCCATGGTGAGGCCCTTGGCATCGCGCCCGCCGATCAACTTGGTGCGGGGCCAGTTGCCCGCGAGCATCTCGGCATTTGCATGGAAGGCGCCGGCGCGCAGCATCGCCAGCATTGCGCCAATCACGTATTCCGCGACTGTATCGTCGTTGGTGCCGGCCGCAGGGAGGACCTTCACCCCGCGTTGCGCGCAGGCCGCGAGGTCGATATTCTCCAACCCCACGCCGAGGCGCCCGACCACCTCCAACCGCAAAGCAGCCTGCAGCAGGGCTGGGCGCACCTGCGTGCGGTTGCGCACGATGAGGGCGCGGCAATCGGTGAGCGCCGCGAGCAGGGCCTCGGGCTTGTCGACCAGCTGCGGGTCGAAGAGCACGTCGAAGCCCTCCAGCGATTTCACGCCGGCCGCATCCATGAACTCGGTGATGACGATTTCGGCCACGGCGCTCTCAGCTCCCCGGAAGGTTGTGGATCTCGGAGGAGAACATGTCCTTCCAGCTGGCGGGCAGCTGCTTGATCGAGCCCACCTTGTGCAGGAAGGTCGCGAACCGCATCGTGTTCTCCGGCGTCACGGTGAAGCGGATCTGCGGGTTCATCATCATCTCCTCGATGAAGGCGGGCTCCAGCTTCGACTTGGTGAAATCGACGAACACCTTCGCGTATTTCTTCTTGTCGGCGTTGATCTCGTCGATCGATTCCTTGAGCGCCGCGAGGAACGCCGCGTAGGACTTCGGGTTCTCGGTGCGGAATTTCTTCGTCGTCCAGATGAGGTTGAACGAGTGCGGCCCGCCCACCACGTCGTAGGAGCTGAACACACGCTTGACCTTCGGGTTGCGCATCTCCTGGAACGAGAACGGCGGCGCCGTCAGGTGCGCGGTGACTTCGGTGCCGCCGGAAAGCAGCGCGGCGAGGCCATCGGGGTGCGCCATCGACACCGTGAGGTGGTCGAGGGCGTGCTCCTTGCCCGGGCCGAATACCTTCTCGGCCTGCATCTGCAGCACCACCGCCTGGATCGACGAGCGGATCACCGGCAACGCGATGCGGTCCTTCTCGGTGAAGTCCTTGATGGTCTTGACCGCCGGGTTGGTGGTATTGAGGTCGAGCGGCATCGAGTTGATCGAGGCCATGCCCTGCACGTCGAGGTTGCCCTTGGTGCGCGCCCAGATGGTGACCAGCGGGCCCAGACCACCCGAGGAGATCTCGAGGTTGCCGCCGATCAGCAATTGCGCCTGGTTGGTTCCGCCGTCGAGCACCAGCCACTTGACGGAGCTGGTGAGCCCCGCCGCCCTGGCGTGTTTCTCGTAGAGCTGCTCCGATTCCATCACGATGAGCGGGAGATATCCGATGCCGAATCCCTTGGCGATGCGGATCTCGTCGACTTCGGCGTGCGCCGGAGCGCCCAGCGCGAGTGCGCAGGCGGCGGCAAATGCGCCGCCGATGCGGGTGATGAAGCTTCGTGCGTTTGTAGCCATGTCTCTCCTCCTCATGTTTTAGGTGACAGATCGAACCTCGTGTTGCAGCTTTCCGCCACCTTCTGGAGTTCGACCAGGAGCGCGGGAGAAATCGGGATGCCTCGGGCGGTGCGTTCGCGCTCCATGCTGGCGGCGCGCTCTCCGGGATAACGGCCTTCCTCGCCGGAAGCCTGCTTGTAGGTCGCGAGCCATCCGGCCATGTGGGCGGCATACTCGGCCTCGCCGGCGATCAGCGCGGGATTGGCCACCAGCAGGAATGCGCCCACGCGCGACGGGGCGCTGCCCGGTGTGGCGCCGGTGACCGCCGCCGGGGTCGCGCCGGTGAGGCTGCCGGCCAGGCACTCGACCATCATCGCGAGGCCGATTCCCTTGTGGCCCGCCATCGGCAGCATGGCGCCGGCAAGCGCGGCCTTCGCGTCGGTGGTCGGGCGGCCCTCGCCGTCGATGGCCCAGCCTTCGGGAATGTCGCGGCCTTCGCGCGCCGCGGCGAGCACGTTGCCGCGCGCGACCGCGCTGGCCGCGATATCGAACACCAGCGGCGGACCGCCGGGCACCGGGCTCGCGAACGCGAGCGGATTGTTGCCGATCGCCGCACCCCTGGAGCCCGGCAAGCCCATGAGCGGTGGCGTGGATTGGGCGACGAGGCCGATCATCCCGGCCTCCGCGGCGCGCAGGGCGAACATGCCGAGCGCGGCGAGGTGTCCGACGTCGTGCAACAGGCCGGCGACGAAGCCGGCGCGGGCGGCCCGCTCGATCGCGGCATCCATCGCCTGGATCGCGACCACCTGGCCCAGCCCCGAATCCGCGTAGCAGTGCATTACGCCATTGCGGTCTTCATAGCGTACGTTCGGCCGCGCGTTCAGTTCGCCCGCCTTGAGTTTCTGGATGTATACCGGCACGCGCGCGAGCCCGTGGGTGTCGACGCCGCGCAGGTTGGTGCGAACCAGCACGCGTGCCGCGGTCCCGGCCGCCTGCGCCTCGACACCGCAGGCGGCGAACGTGCTCGCCACCCAGCCGGTGAGCGCCTGCGAATCGTAGCGGGCGCTCATCGCTGCATCCCCCATTTGCGCACGGTGTGCAGCTCGATGTTGCGAAAGATCACGCTTTCCACGAGGAGCCCGATCAGGATGACCGCGAAGAGCCCGGCGAAGACCTCGGCGGTCTGCAGCTGGTTGCGATTCTCGAAGATGAACCAGCCCAGGCCGCCCGAGCGCGAGGACACCCCGAACACAAGCTCGGCAGCAATGAGGGTGCGCCACGCAAACGCCCAGCCGATCTTCATGCCGGCGAGGATAGCGGGCATTGCCGCGGGCATCAGCACCAGCACCACGAACCGCAGGCCGCGCAATCCGTAGTTGTGCCCCGCCATGCGCATGGTTTCCGACACCGCCTGGAACCCGCTGTGGGTGTTGAGGGCCACCGCCCAGAGCACCGAATGCACGATCACGAACACGAGGCTCGGCATGCCCAGCCCGAACCAGAGCAACGCGATCGGCAGCAGCGCGATGGCAGGCAACGGGTTGAACATCGCGGTGAGCGTGGTGAGCAGGTCAGTTCCCAGGCGCGTCGATACGGCGAAGGCCGTGAACGCCGCCGACAGGACAAGCCCGAGACCGTAGCCGGTGAGCAGCACCTTGAGCGACGTGAGGATGCGATCCAGCAGCGGGCCGTGGACGAGCGAATCGTAGAGCGCGACCAGCACCTGGGAAAACGTCGGCAGCAGTAGCGGGTTGCCGAGATGGCGGGCATAGAATTCCCACGCGAGCGCGAGCACCAGCAGGATGGCGAGGCGCCGTGCCCACTCGAGGTTGAGGATGCGCTCCCACGGCGACAGCGGACGCTGCACATCCTCGGTCTCGCCCGCCTCGATCTGCGTAAGTTCGAATTCCGGCCGCAGCGGGGGCTCGAGTTTCATGCGTGTTTCAGACATGGGCGCTCTCCTTCTGCAGCGCTTCGGCCTCGATGCGTTCGGCGAAGAGCATGTTGTGGACGCGCTGGTTGAGCGCCATGAATTCGGCGCTGCCCTGCTCCGCGTGCCCGTACTGGTGTGAGTTCAGTTCCGCCTTCACGCGGCCGGGGTGCGGCGAGAGCACCAGGATGCGCGAGCCTATGATGATCGCCTCCTCGATGGAGTGGGTCACGAACACCACGGTGAAGCGCGTGTCGTCCCAGAGCTGAAGCAATTCCTCCTGCATCTTGCGGCGGGTGAGCGCGTCGAGCGAGGCGTACGGCTCGTCCATCAGCAGGATCTGTGGCTCCATCGCCATGGCGCGCGCGATCGCGACGCGCTGCTTCATCCCGCCGGAGAGCATGTGCGGGTAGACATCGCGGAACTGCGCGAGCCGCACCTTCTCGATCGCCGCCATTGCGCGGCCGTCGATCTCCTTGCGCGGGAAGGCGCGTGAGACGCGCATCGGAAACGCGACGTTCTCGAACACGGTCTTCCAGGGCATCAGCTGGTCGAACTCCTGGAACACCATCATGCGGTCGGGCCCGGGCGCGGTGATGACGCGCCCGTTCAGGCTGATCGTGCCTTCCACCGGGTGGATGAAGCCGCCCACGCCCTTCAGCAGCGTGGACTTGCCACAGCCCGAAGGTCCGAGCAGCACGAAGCGGTCGGCGCGGTACACGTCGAAGCTCACGCGCGAGGTGGCTGTGACCAGGTGCTCACGTGTCTTGTACTGCAGCGTGACGCGATCCACCTGCAGCAACGCGGGGGGCAAGCTGGTGGCAGTCATCGGCACGGTTCCTTTCAACGAACGATCATCAGGTTCAGCGCAAACGGCCCCGCCATCACGCGGTGGTAGAAAAGCGGCCGGTCGCGCAGCGTGTAACCGCGCATCTCCATCACCAGTCCCGCCTCGTCGGGCTTGAGGCCCAGGTCGCGGGACACCGGCGCGGGGAGGGCTGCGAAGCGCAGCCACTGGTCGATGCGCAGCGTCGGCAGCGCGAGCTTCTGGCCCAGCAGGACACGCAGGTTCTTTTCCAGCAGGTGCCGGTCGCGCGACCCGCCGAGGCGCGCGTACTCGGGTTCGCGCAGCCAGAATTCGCTGTGCAGCTCGGTCTTGCCACCCACGTTGATACGCCGCTCGATGCGCACGTATTCGGCCCCCGGGCCGAGGAAATCCGACCACGGCCCGCCCCTGCGCAGGCGCTTGACCGAGCGCAGGTGGATGAAGTTGGGCAGTTGCGTGCCCTTCTCGTCGCAGAAACGCAGGTAGCTCACGTCCGCGGTGGCGGTGAGTGCGCCGGAGACGAAAGTGCCGCGACCATGCTCGCGCGTGATGAGCTCCGAGCGCGCGAGCCGGTCGAGGGCCTTCTGCACCGTGCCCACGCTCACGTGGAACTGGGTCGCGAGCTGCTCCTCCGAGGGCAGCCGGTCTCCCTCGCGCAGGCTTCCCGACTCGATCCGGCGCAGGATCGAATCGCCGACGCGCTCGAACTTGGTCACGTGGCGCCGCGAGCCCTAGATGGTGGGCGCGAAGCGGCTGATCGCGGTCTCGCGCACGTCGAGCACCTCGCTCGAGGTGCGCGTGCCGGAGGCCACAGCGGCCGCGTACTCGTACAGGCCGTCGCCGAGCGCGGATGCCTTGGCGCCCGCTTCGAGGATCGACGAGGCGTCGAAATCGATGTTGTCGGCCATCGTGCGCAGCGTGTTCACGTTGCCGCAGACCTTCACCGTCGGCACGACCATGTTGCCGATCGGGTTGCCGACACCGGTGCCGAAGAAGATCAGCTGGCAGCCGGCGGCGGCGAACGCGGTGAGGTTTTCCACCGCCGGCGCGGGCGCGTCCATGAAATGCAGCCCCTTCTTCGCCGGCGCCTCGCCGTAGGTGAGCACGCTCGAAAGCGGGCGCGTGCCGGCCTTCGCCATCGCGCCCAGCGCCTTCTCCTCGATCGTCGTGAGGCCGCCGCGGATGTTGTCCTGTGTCGGATTGGTGCCGCGGATGTCCATGCCGCGCGAGACCGCCTCCTTCTCGAGTCGCAGCACCGCGTCCACGAACGCCTTGCTCACCGTAGCGTCGACCGCGCGCGCGGCGAACAGATGCTCGGCCCCGAGGAATTCAGAGGTCTCCGAGATGATGACCGAGCCGCCGTCGTCTATCAGCCGGTCCGACATGGCGCCGATGGTGGGGTTGCAGGTGAGGCCGGAGGTGGTATCCGAGCCGCCACACTCGACACCCACCGTGAGGGCGGACATGGGCGTGGAAACGCGCCGCAGGCTCGAGGCGGCGATTACAAGCTTCATCGCGCGGCGCGTGCCTTCGGCCACGGCATTGATGGTGCCGTGGGGTTGCAGATTGATGGCCTCGAGAGGCTTGCCGGTCGGGCGTATGCGGCGCGCCACTTCTTCCGTCGTGCCTTCCTCCAGGCCTACCAGCAACACCGCGGCCACATTGGGATTGCGCCCCATGCCGGCGAGCGTGTTGAAGGCGACCTCGAGGTCGTGGCCATACTGACCACGAACGAAAAGCGTGGTGACGGCGATGGTGCCGTCGACGGCCTGGCAGATCGCGCGCGTGACCGGGTTGCAGTTATCCATGATCGAGATCACGGCCACTTGATTGCGTACGCCGACGCTGCCGTCGGCTCGGGGATAGCCCAGGAAGGTTGCGGCCATGTCAGCTCTCCTTGCGGTCGCCGCGCCCGCGCGCGGACTCGATGTTGTGGATGTGCGCGTGCTCGCCCACCGCCAGCGCCCTCGCAGCGCGGCCGATCACCTGGCCGTACTTGAGGATTTCGGCGCCGGCCGCGGTCGCGCGGATGCAGATCTTGTGGCCGAAGGGGACGGCTTCGCGCAGCAGCACCTCGCCACCCGTTTCGCCCTGCAGCAGGCACGCTTCGCCCGCCCCGCCAGCATCGATGAGGGTGGCGACGTTGTCGCCTCGGTCAAGCACAATCGCACGGGGCATTGCAGACTCCTCTATAGGACATTGGGCACCATAGCGCTGTATCGCGTTTCCTGTCACGCTGCATTGCAGCAACTCCACTAGAGGACTTGGGGGTGCCGGCCAGTGTGCTTTCGCGGTAAGCTTGGTGCATGGACTCCTCCGTTCCCAAGGCGGTCGGCGATCCCCACGACCCCGATACCGATCCGCTCGAAACCCGCGAGTGGATTGAAGCACTCGATGCCCTGATTGCACAGGAAGGTCCTGAACGGGCCACCTTCCTGCTGCGCCGCCTGCTGCAGCACGCCCGCACCCGGCGCGTGCCGTTGCCACAAGTGCTGGCGACGCCCTACATCAACACCATCGGCCTGGCCGAGCAGCCGCCGTTCCAGGGCAACCTGGAGATCGAGTCGCGCATCTCCTCGCTGGTGCGCTGGAATGCGCTCGCGATGGTGGTGCGCGCCAATCGCGCCAGCGGCGAGTTGGGCGGGCACATCGCCAGCTACGCGTCGGCTGCGGATCTCTTCGAGGTCGGCTTCAACCATTTCTTCAAGGCGGGCCAGCAGGGCGACCTGGTGTTTTTCCAGCCTCACTCGGCTCCCGGCGTGTACGCGCGCGCATTCCTCGAAGGGCGCCTCACGGAGGAGAACCTCGACAACTACCGGCGCGAGACAGGCGGCAAGGGTCTCTCTTCCTATCCACACCCGTGGCTGATGCCGAATTTCTGGCAATTCCCCACCGGCTCGATGGGACTGGGCCCGCTGTTTGCGATCTACCAGGCGCGCTTCATGCGGTACCTGGAGCACCGCGGCATCGCGAAGACCGCCGGTCGCAAGGTCTGGACGTTTGTGGGCGATGGCGAGATGGACGAGCCCGAAGCGCTCGCCGGCCTTTCGATCGCGGCGCGCGAGAAACTCGACAACCTGGTGATGGTGGTCAATTGCAACCTGCAGCGCCTCGACGGGCCGGTGCGCGGCAACGGCTCGATCGTGCAGGAGCTCGAAGGCCTCTTCGCGGGCGCCGGCTGGAACGTGATCAAGCTGCTCTGGAGTGGCGACTGGGATCCGCTCTTCGCGCGCGACACGCACCAATGGCTGGAGAAACGTTTCCTCGAAACCGTCGATGGCGAGTTCCAGACGTATGCCGCCACGGGCGGTGCGTTCAATCGCGAGCATTTCTTCAACAAGTACCCGGAGCTGCAGCAGCTGGTCGCGCACCTCTCCGACGACGACCTCGATCGCCTGCGCCGCGGCGGCCACGATCCGGTAAAGATCTTCTCGGCGTACTGGCACGCTGCGCGCCATGCCGGCCAGCCCACCGTGATCCTCGCGATGACCAAGAAGGGTTACGGCATGGGCACGGCGGCGCAAGGGCGCATGACCACCCACCAGCAGAAGAAGCTCGACGCCGACCAGCTGATGGCGTTCCGCGACCGCTTCGCGTTGCCGCTTACCGACGCGCAGTGTGATGCCTGCGAGTTCGTGCGCCCGCCGCGCGAGGCGCCCGAGATGTCCTACCTGCATGCGCGACGCGAGAAGCTGGGCGGCTACCTGCCGGCGCGTGTCGCCCGGTCTGAGTCGCTCGCGACTCCCGCTGCGACCACGTTCGCGAAATTCGCGCTCGAGGCCGCGGGCAAGGAGATGTCGAGCACCGTCGCCTACGTGCGCATGGTGGGCGCGCTGCTCAAGGATCCGGTGCTCGGCAAGCGCATCGTGCCGATCATCGCTGATGAGGCGCGCACCTTCGGCATGGCCGACCTCTTCCGCCAGATCGGCATCTATTCACCCATCGGACAGCTCTACCAGCCGGAGGATTCGGCACAGCTCTCGTATTACAAGGAGGCCGTCGAGGGGCAGATCCTCGAGGAGGGCATCAACGAGGCGGGCGCGCTCGCGTCCTGGGTTGCCGCGGCCACCAGCTACTCCGCGCACGGCGAGCCGATGCTGCCGATGTACATCTACTACTCGATGTTCGGTTTCCAGCGCGTTGGTGACGAGATCTGGGCTGCAGCCGATTCGCGTTCACGCGGATTCCTTTTCGGCGCAACCGCCGGGCGCACCACGCTCTCCGGCGAGGGCCTGCAGCATGAGGATGGCACCAGCCACCTGGTGGCCTCCACCATCCCGAATTGCCGCGCCTACGACCCGTGTTTCGCCTATGAGCTCGCGGTGATCCTCGAAGACGGCATGAAGCGAATGCTCTGCGACCAGGAAGATGTCTTCTACTACGTGACGCTCATGAACGAGAGCTACGCGATGCCCTCGATGCCCGATGGCGCGCGCGAAGGCATCCTGCGCGGCATGTATCGCTTGCGTGAAACCACGGCGGCGAAGGTGCGCCTGCTGGGCGCTGGCACCATCCTCAACGAGGTGATTGCCGCTGCCGACCTGCTGGATCGCGACTGGGGCATTTCGTCGGAGGTATATTCCGTCACCAGTTTTACCGAACTGCGCCGCGATGGCATGAAGGAGAGTCGTTTTTCCCGCCTCGGCGGGAACCCAGCCAGGGCGTGCTGGACGCAGCACCTGCTCCCGAAATCGGGTGCGCCCATCATCGCCGCCACCGACTACGTCGGCGCCGTCGCCGACCTCATCCGGCCGTGGATCGCGGATTCGTACACGGCGCTGGGAACCGACGGCTTCGGCCGCAGCGACACGCGTGCCCACCTGCGCAGGTTCTTCGAGGTGGATCGTTTCTCGGTGGTGGTGGCCGCGCTGCACGCGCTGGGAGACAAACGCGCCGCCGAGGCGGCCCGGAAATACGACGTGCAGACCGGCGCCGCACCCTGGGAGCGTTAGGTTTCCTTCATCACCTGCGCGTAAGAAATCGTTGCGAAGAGCACGGTCCCGCCGATGATGTTGCCTGCCAGCACCGGCACGGCGAATCCCCACAGCATTGCGAGCGGTTCGACCTGGCCGTTGATGAGAAGCAGGAATGCCTCCATGCTGCCGGTGACGATGTGCGCGCTTCCCGAGATGGCGATGAGGTAGGTCATCATCGCCACCACGTGGAAGTGCGCGCCTTCCGCGCCCGGGATGAGCCACACCATGGCGGCCATCAGGAACCCGGCGGTTACGGCGAGGAAGAGCATTTCCCACCAACCGTGGTCCATGGCGTGGTGGCTGATGGCGAGCATTGAATCGCGCACCTCGGGAGAAAGGACAGGCGTGTAGGTGCAGAAGATCGCCGCGGTGAGCGTGCCCGCGAGGTTCGCCGCCAGCACGATGGACCACACGCGCGCGAGCCGCCCGAAGTTGCGACGCGATGGCTTGTCCATCACCGGCAGCACCATGGTGATGGTATTTTCGGTGAAGAGCTGCTGGCGCCCGAGCACCACCATCAGGAAGCCGACCGGGAAGCCGAGCGCGACGATGAGCGGCTGCCACGTCGTCTCTGGCGTGCGCGCCTGCAGCACCGCCTGCGCCAGCAGCGAGAAGCTGATCGAGAGCCCCGCCGCCACGCCGGACCACCAAAGCGAGATCGAAGGCCGCGACATCTCCTCCTCGCCGAACTTGCGAACCACTTCGTAGATGACAGGTGTGATGGGCGCCGAGCGCTCGTGCACTTCCTCTGCCTCCCGTTGCGCCTTCGCCAGGTGCGGTTCGCCCGGCGCCTTCGGGGCTTTGCGCGCCGTCATGAGGGATTCCTGTAGGTGATGCGGTAGATTGCGTTCGCCGCGTCGTCCGAGACCAGCAGCGACCCATCACGCATCTGCAGCACGTCGACCGGGCGCCCCCACGCTTCATCCTTCGCCGCGTCGAGGAATCCTTCCGCGAAGACCTCGTGGGCGACGACCTTGCCACCTTCCACGCGCGCGGTCATGAGACGGTAGCCACTCTTGCGCGAGCGGTTCCACGAGCCATGTTCCGCGATGAAGATGCGGTTCCTGTACTCCGCGGGAAACATCGCGCCGGTGTAGAAGCGCATGCCGAGCGATGCCACGTGCGCGCCCAACGTCTGCGCGGGCGGCGTGAACTCCGAGCACTTTCGCTTCGAGCCGAATTCGGGGTCGGCGATCACGCCGGCGTGGCAATACGGATAGCCGAAGTGCATGCCGGCTTTCGATGCGTTGTTGAGTTCGTCGCCCGGCCTGTCGTCGCCGAGCATGTCGCGGCCGTTGTCCGTGAACCAGAGCTGCTTCGTTTCCGGATGCCAATCGAAGCCCACACTGTTGCGCACGCCGCTCGCGAACACCTCCATCGCGGAGCCATCCGCCTTCAGGCGCGTGATCGAGGAGTAGGGCGCGTCACGTTCGCAGATGTTGCACGGCGCGCCCACCGGGACGTAGAGCCAGCCGTCAGGCCCGAAGGCGATGAATTTCCAGCCGTGGTGCTTGTCCGCCGGATATTTTCCGTAGACCAGCACCGGCTTTGGCGGATTGTCGAGGTGCGATTCGATCGCATCGAAGCGCCAGATGCGGTCGACCTCCGCGACGTACAGGGCGCCATCGCGCACCGCGACACCGTTGGGCATGTTGAGCCCGCTGGCGATTTCCGTGATGCGCGTGGCTTTGCCACCTTCGTTGCGGATCGCATAGACCTTGCCCGCGGTGCGCGTACCAACAAAGACCGTTCCGTTTTCACCGAGCGCCATCGAGCGTGCATTGCCCACGCCATCGGCAAAGACGGAGATCGCGAAACCCGCAGGCAGCTTCACCCGTTCGACCGGAGGCGCCGCGGTGGCGAGGAGGGGCAGGGCGATCACGGCGAGGAATCTGAGCATTGAACTCGGACCTATCGGACGAGCGGCAGTTCCTGGGGGGACACACGGTATTTGCATGTGCGCTGGATCACAAGGCGGAATTCGACGTGCGTGTTATCTTTTTTTCCATACCATGACATCCGATCCCGCACTGCGCAGCGTTTCCGAGATGCTCGACGATCCCGGGCGGCGCGCCGACCTCTTCAACGCCTTCCCGTGCCTGGTGTGGTGCGCGGATGCGCGCGGGCAGTGCAGCTTCGTGAACCAGTCCTGGGAAGACTACACCGGCCGCAGCCCCGAGCAGGAAAGCGGCGCGCGCTGGCTCGAGTCCGTCCATGGCGACGACCGTTCGCGCGTCGTGCGTGAATGGGATGAGGCGCTCGGCCTGCGTCGCCCGCTCGAGACCACGTACCGCCTGCTGCGCGCCGATGGATCCTACGGCTGGGTGCATCACAATGCGCTGCCGGTGAACGACGAGATGGGCAAGCTCACCGGCTACCTGGGCGCCTGCAACGACATTACCGACCAGCGCCTCGCGGAGCTGCGCGCACTCGAGAAGGAGCAGGAGATCCGCATGCTGGCCGACAACGTGCCGGTGCTGATCGCATATTTCGACGCCGCCGAGCTGCGTTGCCGCTTCGCCAACAAGGCCTACGCGCAAATGTGGGGGCGCGATGAGCACTCGATCCTGGGCCACACCCTCCAGGACGTGATCGGCGAGGAAGGGTATCGCGAGATCGTCCCGCACATCGAGCGCGTGGTAAGCGGCGAGAACGTCACCTACGAGCGCACGGTGAAGGCCGCCGACGGCGCCACCCGAGTGCTGGAGGCCAACCTTCGTCCGCAGCGCGACGAGCGTGGGCGCACCGTCGCCGCTTTCGTTCTGATCCACGACATCACGCGCCATCGCATGGCGGAAGCCGCCGTGCGGGAGAGCGAGGAGCGGCTGAGGAAGTTCGCAGACGCCACGCGCTCAGGGATCGTGTTCCACGAGGATGGCGTCATCACTGATTGCAACGACGGCATCCTGCGCCTCACCGGCTACATGCACGACGAGATTGTAGGCAGCCCGATCATCCAGTACGTCGCGCCGGAATTCCGCGAGCAGGCGATGGAGGCCGTTCGCAAGAACGTCGAGCGGCCGTATGAGTCCGAGATCATCGCCAAGGACGGCACCCACATCCCGGTGGAGTTCGAGGGGCGCGTCATGCCCTTCAACAACAAGGAGTACCGGCTGAGCGTCGTGCGCGACATCAGCCGGCGCAAGGCGTCGCAGGCGCGCATCCATTTCCTCGCGCACCACGATCAGCTGACCGGCCTGCCGAATCGCGCGCTGCTGCTGGAGCGTCTCGAATTCGTGCTCTCCACCGCCAGGCGGCGCGGCACGCAAGCGGCCGTGCTTTTCATGGATCTCGACAACTTCAAGACCGTCAACGATTCACTCGGCCACGCCGCCGGCGACGCGTTGCTCAGGATCCTGGCCGAACGCATTCCCGCCGTGTTGCGCGACGTGGACGTGGTCTCGCGCCACGGCGGCGACGAGTTCCTGGTGGTGCTGCCCGAAGTGCAAGCCGATGGTCCGATCCCGGTTGCCGAGAAGATGCTGGCGACCATCGCCGCGCCGATGGTGCTGGAAGGCCAGGACGTCTCGGTGAGCGCGTCGATCGGGATTGCGTTGTACCCGCGCGACGGCGACACGGCGGAAGCGTTGATCCGCAGCGCCGATTCGGCCATGTACCTGGCGAAGGAACGCGGGCGCAGCAACTACCAGTTCTTCAATCGCGCCCTCGCCGAATCCGCCTATCGCGCGCTCACGCTAGAGACGCGCATGCGCGAGGCGATCCGCGACAAGTCATTCCTGGTGCACTACCAGCCGCAGGTGCGCGTCGACAGCGGCGCCGTCATCGGCGTCGAGGCCCTGATCCGCTGGCCGCATCCGGACGGCTCGTGGATCGAGCCCAACGATTTCATCCCGGTCGCGGAGCAGCGCGGCCTCATCCGGCAGATCGGCAACTGGGTGTTGCGCGAGGCCTGCCGGCAGAACAAGGCATGGCAGGACGCCGGCATCGCGCCGCTGCCGATGGCGGTAAACCTCTCCTCGATCCAGTTCCGCCAGAAGGATTTCGTGCGCGAGGTGGAAGACGCACTCGCCGAAAGTGGCCTGGCGCCGCAATGCCTCGCGTTCGAGCTCACCGAAAGCATGCTGATGGGCGACACCGTCGACATGGTGCGCACCCTCGAGGGTCTCAAGGAGTTGGGCGTGAAGCTCGCGATCGACGACTTCGGCACCGGGCATTCATCGCTCATGCACCTCAAGCGTTTCCCGATCGACAAGCTCAAGATCGACCGCACCTTCGTGCGTGACTTGCCCGACGATGCGGACGATTGCGCCATCACCGGCGCCATCATCGACCTCGCCCGCAACATGGGCATCACCTCGATCGCGGAGGGCGTCGATCGCGTAGAGCAGCTGGATTTCCTCAGGAGCCGCGGCTGCGAGGAAGCTCAGGGCCACATCTTCTGCCGCGCGCTTCCGCCCGACATCGTGGCCGAGTGGCTGCGCAAGCCGCACACCGGGACGATCACGCGGGAGCAAACCGCGTGAGCAGCAGCGCCGCGGTGGCGAGCAGCGCGCCGCCCCAGAAGGTCGCGGCCGGCCCCGCGTAGGTCCAGAGCGCGCCCGCCAGCGCGCTCGCCACCAGCAGCGCCACGCCGCTGGCGAGATTGAAGACGCCGAACGCGGTACCGCGCAGGTGCGCGGGCGCAGCGTGCGCCACCATCGCCGCGAGCAGCCCCTGCGTGAGTCCCATGTGCAGGCCCCAGAGCGCCACGCCGAGCGCAAGCGCCCCGATCGAGCCCGCGAGCGCCAGCGCCACGTCGGCGGCAACCAGCGCCGCGATGCCCGCCGCGAGCAGCTTGCGCGAGCCGATGCGGTCGGCGAGCCGGCCGGCGGGGTACGCGACCGCCGCATACACCACCGCCATGCCCACCATCACCAGCGGCGCGTAGGCCGGCGCGATGCCGAGGTCGTTGCCGCGCAGGATGAGGAAAGCCTCGCTGAAGCGCGCCAGCGTGAGTGCCGCCCCGGTTGCTGCCACGAGCCAGAACGGGCGTCCCAGGCCCCGCCACGAAAATCCGGGACGGACCCTGTTTTCCTTGCGCGCCTGCGCGGGTGGTGCGGCCGGCTCCTCGACGCCGAACACCACCAGCAGGAAACACAGCAATGCCGGGATCACCGCCACCCAGAACACCGCGCGATAGTTGTCGTTCCACGCGAGCATCAGTCCCATCGCGACCAACGGCCCGGCAATTGCGCCCACGGTGTCGAGCGCCTGGCGCAGTCCGAAGGCCGCGCCGCGGATCGAGGCAGGCGTGAGGTCGGCGATCAGCGCGTCGCGCGGGGCACCGCGGATGCCCTTGCCGATGCGGTCGGCGAACCGCGCTGTAAACACCATCCCCGGCCCGGTGGCGAGCGCGAAGAGCGGCTTGGTGAGCGCGGCGAGCCCGTAGCCCAGCGCGGTGGGCAGCTTGCGGTTGCGCCAGCGGTCCGAGAGCGTCCCGGAGAACACCTTCACCACCATCGCGGTCGCCTCCGCCACGCCCTCGATCACGCCGACGGCCAAGGCGCTCGCGCCCAGTCCGAGGGTGAGGTAGAGCGGCAGCAACGCATGGATCATCTCCGAGGAGAAGTCCATCAGCAGGCTCACGAAGCCCAGGACCCAGACGCCGCGGGGAATGGGGGGCGTCGAATTCATGCGCATCGTGCATGCCCCGCGTGCCGAGCGAGCGCCCACTCGACGTGCTCGCGCACCAGCTCGGACGGATGCCCGCGGCGCGCGGCGAGCGCTTCGGCGACCACCTGCGAAGCCGGCGCGTTGCCCAGCGCCACCGCGATGTTGCGCAGCCAGCGCTCGTGGCCGATGCGCCGGATCGCGGAGCCTTCCATGCGACGGTCGAATTCCTCCCCGGTCCAGGCGAAGAGCTCGACCAGCGTGGCCGCGTCGAGCCCATTGCGCACCGCGAAGTCGGGCGCCTTCGCCACGTTGGCGTATTTGTTCCAGGGGCAAACGAGCTGGCAGTCGTCGCAGCCGTAGATGCGGTTGCCCATCGGGGCGCGCAGCTCCTCGGGAATGGCGCCGGGATGCTCGATGGTGAGGTAGGACATGCAGCGGCGCGCGTCGAGCTGGTAGGGCGCGACGATGGCGGCCGTCGGGCACGCGGTGATGCAGCGCGAGCAGGTGCCACAGTGATCGCTCACCGGCGCGTCCTGCTCGAGCTGCAGGGCCACGAACAACTCACCCAGGAAAAACAGCGAGCCCGCCTCGCGCGAGAGCAGCAGCGTGTGTTTGCCGCGCCAGCCCAGGCCCGAGCGTTGCGCCAGCGACACCTCCATCACCGGCGCGCTGTCGGTAAAGACGCGAAAGGAGAACTCGCCCAGCTCCGCAGTCATGCGCTCGGCCAGATCCTGCAGCTTGCCGCGCATGACCTTGTGATAATCGCGGCCCAGCGCATAACGCGAGACGTAGGCAAGTGAGGGATCCTCGAGCACTTCCAGGGGATCGCGCGCACCAGGTGGCGTGTAGTTGAGGCGCGCGGTGATGACCGAGAGCGTCCCCGGCACCAGTTCGGCGGGACGGGCGCGGCGAGCGCCATGGCGTGCCATATAATCCATCTCGCCGTGCCAACCGCGGCCCAGCCACTCCATGAGCCGCGCTTCCTCCGCTTCGAGCTCGGTGCCCGCGATTGCGACGGAGTCGAAGCCCAACTCGCTCCCCCATCGCTTCACGCGCTCCTCGATGCTTTGCGTCCCTTCGGTTTCCATCCTTCGATGTTATCGCTGAATGCCCATTTGCCCGATGAAGCAGCGACGCTGTCGCTGGGTGCAGCGCTGGCCGCGAGCCTCGAGCCGGGGCTTGCGATCTACCTCAGTGGCGAACTTGGCGCGGGCAAAACCACCCTTGTCCGTGGAGTCCTCCGGGCCCTGGGTCACACCGGGGCAGTCAAAAGCCCGACCTATACACTGGTTGAAGTTTATGAGGTTTCGAGGTTAAACTTGCACCACTTTGATTTTTATAGGTTTCGCGACCCGAGGGAATGGATAGACGCCGGCTTTCGGGAGAGCTTCAACGGGCTGAACATCAGCCTGATCGAATGGCCGGAGAAGGCCGCGGGACTGCTGCCGCCTGCGGATACGCAAATCACGCTCACGGCAAGCGGCTCAGGGCGCAACGTGAGCTTGCAAGCCAGCTCGCCCGGCGGCATGCGCTTCCTCGAGAACACCGCTTCACGATTCCCCTTGTCCGCATCGACTTCCTGAAGTGGCTGGCGCTCGCGGCCATGCTGCTGCTGGCCGTCCCCGCGCTTGCCGCCGAGAAGGTCCTTGCTTCCCGTGTATGGCCCGCGCAGGAATACACCCGCGTGACGATCGAGACGGCGAAGGCGGTGAAACATTCGTTCTTCACCATCAGCAACCCCGACCGCATCGTGATCGACCTGGAAGGCGTCGACCTTGATGACGAGCTGAAGGCGCTGCCCTCGAAGGTTGGCGAAAAGGATCCTTACATCACCGCAGTGCGCGTCGCCGTGAATCGACCCAACGTCGTGCGCGTGGTCTTCGACCTGCGCGCCGAAGCCAAACCCTCGGTGTTCCCGCTCGCGCCCGCGGGTGAATACAGGAACCGCCTGGTGCTCGACATCTATCCCGCGAAGCCCGCTGATCCGCTGCTGGCGCTGGTGCAGCCGCGGGCGGACGCCATCGCCGAGATGGCCGCGCCGAAGATCGCGACGCAGGCTTCTCCCCCGGAACCGCCGCTGGTGGAAACGCCCGCGCTGCCGGTCGTGAAGGTGCCCGTGTCGCCTTCACCCACGACGACACCGTCCGTCGCCACCGTGACTGTGAAGCCCAGGGCCGGCGCCATTCCGAAAGTCGATCGCCTCGTGATCGTGGCCATCGACGCGGGCCACGGTGGCGAGGATCCCGGCGCGCGCGGCCGCCTCGGCACGCGCGAAAAGGACGTGACGCTCGGGATCGCCAGGCGTCTCAAGACCGCGATCGACAAGGAACCGAACATGCGCGCGGTGCTGGTGCGCGACGGCGACTACTTCATCCCGCTGGGACAACGAGTGGTGAAGGCGCGGCGCGTGCAGGCCGACCTCTTCGTCTCCGTGCATGCGGATGCGTGGGTCAAGCCCGACGCGCGCGGCTCCTCGGTGTTCGCGCTCTCCGAGAAGGGCGCGACCTCGACGGCGGCGCGCATGCTCGCCTCGAGGGAAAACCAGTCGGACCTGATCGGCGGCGTCAACCTCGGCGTGAAGGACCCGGTCCTTGCGCGCACGCTGCTCGACCTCTCGCAGACCGCGACCATCAACGATTCGCTCAAGCTCGCGCGCCATGTGCTCTCGGAAATCGGCGAGGTGAACGACCTGCACAAGCGCTCGGTGGAGCAGGCGGGCTTCGCGGTGCTGAAGGCGCCGGACGTGCCTTCGATCCTGGTGGAGACCGCCTTCATCTCCAATCCCGAGGAAGAAAAGCGCCTCAAGGATTCCGGTTACCAGGACAAGCTGGCCGCCGCCATCCTCGGCGGGATCAAGCGCTACCTCGCCGCCAATCCGCCGCTCGCGCGCAACAAACTCGCTTCCAACTGACTACAGCTTGAATCCGCCGATGAACGCAGATCAACGCGGATAAGGGCCCAAGGTTGTCGTGCACGTTTCGAGCAGCTCGCCAACGTAGCCGCGGAAATTTTCTGCTCTTGCCTTTTCATCCGCGTTCATCGGCGGATTCAAACTGTAGTCAGTCAGTCAGGCGACAACTGCGGCAGCCGCGCTGGCATTGGCGGCCTGGGCGCGCAGCATCGCGGTGGCCTCGAGCGCCGTCACCGGGCGCGAGAAGAGATATCCCTGGAAGGCATCACACTCGTTGGCGCGCAGGAATTCGAGCTGCGCGCGCGTCTCGACGCCTTCGGCGATCACGCGCAGCTTGAGGCGGCGCGCCATGGCGATGATGGCTTCGGTGATCGACGTGCCTGAAATATCGTCGGGCACGGTCATGATGAACGAGCGGTCGATCTTCATGCCCGAGGCGGGCAGGCGCGTGAGCTGGTTGAGGCTCGAGTAGCCGACGCCGAAGTCGTCGATCGCGACCTGCATGCCGACGCTGCGCAGTTGCGTGAGCGTCTCGATCGACTGCTCGAGGTTGCGCATGATCATGGTCTCGGTGATCTCGAGTTCGATGCGGCGCGGATCGGCGCCGCTCTCGCGGATGATCGTGAGCAGGGTGGAGACGAGGCGGCGCGACATGAACTGGCGCGGCGAGATGTTGATCGACACCGTGACCTCGGGCAGGCCGTCCTCCTCCCATTGCTTGAGCTGCTGGCACGCGGTCTTGAAAACCCACTCGCCGATCGGGACGATGAGCCCAAGCTCCTCGGCCACGGAGATGAAATCCTTGGGCGCGACTTCGCCCTTCTGCGGGTCGTTCCAGCGGATCAGCGCTTCCATGCCCGAGATGCGCCCGGTCGATACCTCCACCTGCGGCTGGTAGCGCAGGAAGAACTCCTCATTGTCAATCGCCTTGCGCAGCTTGCTTTCGATCTCGAGGCGGCGCGCCAGCAGGAAGTTGAGGTCGTTGGTGAAGAAGCGGATGGTGTTGCGCCCCGCGTCCTTCGCCTGGTACATCGCGTTGTCCGCCTGCTTGAGCAGCTGCTGCACGTCGGTGGCATCGTTCGGATAATGGCTGATGCCGATCGAGGGCGTGACGTGGATGTCCTGCC
The DNA here is from genome assembly GCA_039915735.1 of Usitatibacter sp. Lineage (GTDB taxonomy): Bacteria > Pseudomonadota > Gammaproteobacteria > Burkholderiales > Usitatibacteraceae > Usitatibacter. Next base: position 19,807 of record JBDSMR010000057.1, read on the forward strand.
CGGCGATTTCCACCGGGCGCGCCAGCTCGCGCAGGATCTTGTCGCCCACCAGCCGCGCGTGCTCGGGTTTGTCGAGGTCCGGCAGGATCACCACGAATTCATCGCCGCCTTCGCGCGAGACGGTGTCCATTTCGCGCACGCAGGTGCCGAGGCGGCGCGCGACTTCCTTGAGGATGAAGTCGCCGGTGTCGTGGCCGAGAGTGTCGTTGACGACCTTGAACCGGTCGAGGTCGATGAAGAGCACCGCGACGTGGCGCTGCTTGCGGCGCGCCGCCATGATGGCCTGGTGCAGGCGATCCTGCAGCAGACGGCGGTTGGGCAGGCCGGTGAGCGCGTCGTGGTGCGCCATGTAGTGGATGGTGCGCTCGGTGTTCAGGCGCTCCGTGATGTCCTGCACCAGCGAGGCAAAGCCGATCACGGTTCCCTCGGGATCAACCAGCGGCGTGTTGTACCAGTCGCAATGCACGGTGGTGCCGCCTCGAGTGACGTTGGCGAGCGTGGTCTTGTTGCCCTCGTGTGAATCGAGCAGCTCGGCGCACATGGTTTCGGCGGCGGGACGCGAGGCCTCGGCACACAGCAGGAAGGGCACGCTCTTGCCGAGGGCGTGCTGCGCGGGGAATCCGAACATCAACTCGGCAGCCGGGTTCCACGCGGTGATCCGCTGGCGCGTGTCCCACTCGATCACGCCGAGCGGCGTGCGGTCGAAATGGATCTTCACCTTCTGCGCGGCGAAAAGGGCGCCCTGCTGCGCCTTCAGGCGCTCGACCATCTCCTGCGCCAGTGCCTGGTTGGCTTCCCTGAGGCGGTTGCGTTCCTCTTCCAGCTCCGATTTCAGCACTTCGCGCGAGCGCCGCGTGGTAAGCGATTCCACCAGCGAGCGGTGCACCAGCGCGTGCACGTACGGCAGCATGGCGGCGAGGATGAGGAGCACGCCGGAGATGAATTGCTGCGGCCGGTCCCCGGAGAGGCCGAGCGTGACCGCGAGCGGCACGAGGCCGAGGAACGCGGTGATCTTGTAGGCGTAGCGATGCGGCGCGTAGTACGCCACCGCCCCGGTGATGAGCAGCATCACCAGCATCACTACCGAGAGGCGCTGCACGATGCGTGTGGCATCCGGCAGCAGCACGGTGCCGATTGCCATCCAGCAGAGTCCGGCCATGACGGTGCCGGCGAGGAAACGGTGTTCCCACGTCAGCGTCTTCTCGGGCGGCGGCGAGCTCTGGATATACGCCTTGTAGATCAGGTAGCGGCCGATGGCCACCATCGAGACGGCGACGAACCAGATGAAGAGCCTGGGCCTGGCGAGGTCGTCCCAGAGGATGGCGCCGAGGATGAACACCACGAGGAGGGTGGCGAGGTAGCCGACCAGGGAGAATCGGAATAGCAGCCGCAACTGCTCGGCATGCAGCGGGGAGTTCGCTGCAACCGCTTCGGATTCTTGCATGTTGTTGTCCGCAGGGATCACGCGGTCCTTGTGTGCATCAACACAGCGCGCGTCGTGAGACGATTTTTCTTCGCAGTGTAACATTCCGTGTGGGCCGAATCCGCAATCTTCCCGAGCTTCTGGTCAATCAAATCGCCGCCGGCGAGGTTGTTGATCGACCAGCCGCGGCCCTCAAGGAATTGATGGAGAACAGCCTCGACGCCGGTGCGCTCTCGATTGCGGTGGACCTCGCGGAAGGCGGCGTCAGGCGCATTCGCGTGGCCGATGACGGCGCCGGCATCGAGCGCGACGACCTTCCGCTGGCGGTCGCGCGCTTCGCGACCAGCAAGATCTCGACGCTGGAAGACCTCGAGCGCGCCGCCACGCTGGGTTTCCGCGGAGAGGCTCTTGCCTCGATTGGCGCGGTGGCGCGCGTTGCGATCGTGACGCGCCGGTCCGATGATCGCCATGCGTGGCGCATCCAGTGCGAGGCGGGTGTGGTCTCCGCAGTCGAGCCGGCCGCGCTCGCCTCGGGCACCACGATTGATGTCGAGGACCTCTACTTCAACACGCCCGCGCGCCGCAAATTCCTCAAGAGTGAGGCGACCGAATATTCACGTTGCGACGAGGCGTTCGCGCGCATCGCGCTTTCGCGTCCCGCCGTGGCCTTTTCGCTTTCACACAATGGACGCCGCAGCGCGCACATGCCGCCCGAGGCGTCGCGAGCCCGTGCCGCCCGCCTGGTCGGCGAGGACTTCGCCGGCCCGGCGGTTGAAGTGCATGCGCAGGGCAATCGCATCTCGCTTTCGGGCTTGGCGGCAGCACCGGGATTCACGCGGGCTTCGCGCGACGCGCAGTACCTCTTCGTGAACGGCCGCTTCGTGCGTGACAAGGTCGCCGGCCACGCCATTCGCGAGGCCTACGCGGACGTGCTTCATCACGACCGCTACCCGGCGTACGTGCTCTTTCTCGACATCGATCCTGCGTTGGTCGACGTGAACGTGCATCCCGCCAAGAGCGAAGTTCGCTTCCGCGATTCGGGCGCGGTGCACCAGTTCGTTTTCCATGCGCTGCGGCGCGCGCTTGCCACGACGCTGGAG
>JBDSMR010000069.1:0-14387 GCA_039915735.1 Usitatibacter sp.
CCGCTGCATACCAACGCGGTGATCTTCGCCTTCGGCGGCTGCGCGCTGATGGCGACCTCGTTCTACGTGGTGCAGCGCACGAGCGAGGTGCGGCTGTTCTCCGACCGGCTCGCGGCATTTGTCTTCTGGGGCTGGCAACTCGTGATTGTCCTGGCTGCCATCACGCTGCCGCTGGGCATCACCGCCAGCAAGGAATACGCCGAGCTCGAGTGGCCCATCGACATCCTGATCGCCGTGGTGTGGGTCGCCTACGCGGTGGTGTTTTTCGGCACCCTCGCGCGCCGCAAGGTCTCGCACATCTACGTCGCCAACTGGTTCTTCGGTGCGTTCATCCTGACGGTTGCGCTGCTGCACGTCGTCAACAGCGCCGCGGTGCCGGTGAGCTTCTGGAAATCGTATTCGGCCTACGCCGGCACGCAGGATGCGATGGTGCAGTGGTGGTATGGCCACAACGCAGTGGGCTTCTTCCTCACCGCCGGCTTCCTCGGGATGATGTATTACTTCATCCCCAAGCAGGCCGGGCGCCCGATCTATTCGTATCGCCTCTCGGTGGTGCACTTCTGGGCGCTGATCTTCACCTACATGTGGGCCGGCCCGCACCACCTGCACTACACCGCGCTGCCCGACTGGACCCAGTCCCTCGGGATGGTGTTTTCGCTCATCCTGCTGGCGCCCTCGTGGGGCGGCATGATCAACGGGATGATGACGATGTCGGGCGCGTGGCACAAGCTGCGCACCGACCCGATCCTCAAGTTCCTCATCGTTTCGCTTTCGTTCTACGGCATGTCGACGTTCGAGGGGCCGATGATGGCGATCAAGACCGTCAACGCGCTCTCGCACTACACCGACTGGACCGTGGGGCACGTGCATTCGGGCGCGCTCGGCTGGGTCGGCTTCATCACCTTCGGCAGCCTCTACTACCTCATTCCGCGACTCGTCGGCCGCGCCGAGATGTTCAGCGTGAAGGCAATCGAGCTGCACTTCTGGATCGCGACCATCGGTGTCGTGCTCTACATCTCCGCCATGTGGATCGCCGGAGTGATGCAGGGCCTCATGTGGCGCGCCGTGTCCAGCGACGGGACCCTCACCTACAGCTTCGTGCAGGGCGTGAAGGCGACCTATCCCTTCTACGCCATCCGCCTGGCCGGGGGCGTCCTCTACCTCGGAGGCATGTTGATCATGGCGTGGAACGTGACCCGGACGATGCTGGCCGGGCGCGCCGTCGACGCGCCCATTCCTGCCGCGCCACTGGCCCACGCCTAGAGATCCCCATGAAATTCACACACGAACTGATCGAGAAGAAAAGCGCGCTGATGATCGTCCTGGTGCTGCTGGTGGTGAGCGTCGGCGGCATGGTGGAGATCATCCCGCTGTTTTTCCAGCGCTCCATCACCGAACCGGTGGCGGGCCTCAAGCCCTATCCGGCGCTGCAGCTCGCCGGGCGCGACATCTACGTGCGCGAAGGCTGCTACGGCTGCCACTCGCAGATGATCCGGCCGTTCCGCGCCGAGACCGAGCGTTATGGCCACTACTCGGTGGCGGGCGAATCGGTCTACGACCGCCCGTTCCAGTGGGGCAGCAAGCGCACCGGGCCGGACCTCGCGCGCGTGGGCGGGCGCTACGGCGATGAATGGCACCGCACGCACCTCGACAATCCGCGCGACGTGGTGCCCGAATCCAACATGCCGGCCTACGCCTTCCTCGCCACCACCCCCGCAGACGCGAGCCACATCAGCCGCAAGCTCGAAGTGCTGCGCTTCCTCGGACACCCCTACACCGACGAGGAGATCGCCGCGGCGCCAAAGGCCCTCGAAGGCAAGACCGAACAGGACGCGCTCATCGCCTACCTGCAGGGACTGGGAACCGCCTTGAAAGGAGACCGCTGAGCATGGAGACGATCAATTTGGTGCGCGTGCTGGTGACGGTGGCCTCGTTTGCCGCGTTTGTGTCCATCGTCGGGTTTGTAGCCTGGCCCGCCAACCGCCGCCGCTTCGAGCAGGCCGCGCAGCTTCCGCCCGATGAGGCCGGGCAATGAGCGACTTCAGCTCCGGCCTCTGGAGCGTCTTCATCGCCGGCGTGACGCTGGTCAGCATCGTCGCCTGCGGGCTGCTGCTGGCGTCACTTTCGAAACGCAAGGTGGCCACCGACCCCGACGACACGGGGCACGTGTGGGACGAGGACCTCAACGAGCTCAACAATCCGCTGCCGCGCTGGTGGATCTGGCTCTTCTGGATCACGATTGTCTTTTCGCTCGGCTACCTCTGGCTCTACCCCGGCCTCGGCACGTACGCCGGATCGCTCAAGTGGACCTCAACCGGTGAATACACCGATGAAGTGAAGCAGGCCGAGGCGCAATTCGGGCCGCTCTACGCGCGCATGGCGCTGGTCGACGTGAAGCAGCTGTCGACCGATCCCGTGGCGCGTGCGGCCGGCGAGCGGCTCTTCATGAGTTACTGCAGCCAATGCCACGCGGCCGACGCCCGCGGCGCGAAGGGATTCCCCAACCTCACCGACGCCGACTGGCTCCATGGCGGCGACCCGGAGACCATCAAGACCACGATCCTCGACGGGCGCAACGGCGTGATGCCGTCAATGGCCGCGGTGGTGGGTGACGCCGCGGGCGCGAAGGACATGGCCAATTACGTGCGCTCGCTCTCGAAGCTCGACCACGATGCCGCCGGCGCCGCGCGTGCGCAGCCCAAATTCGCGGTGTGCGCGGCCTGCCACGGCCCCGAGGGCAAGGGCAATCCCGCCATCGGTGCGCCGAACCTGACCGACAAGGTCTGGCTCTACGGGTCCTCGGAGGCGACGATCATGGAGACCATCATGAAGGGCCGCACCAACGTGATGCCGGCGCACCGCGCCTTCCTGGGCGAGCAGCGTGTGCATGTGCTCGCCGCCTACGTGTACGGCCTGTCGCAGGGGCAGCCCCGCGACAACGGCGCCGCGCCGGTATCCGCGGTGAAATGAACGCGCGTATTCCCCTCGAAACCGTCGAGCAGTCGCTCTACGAAGTCCGCCGCAAGATCTACCCGCGCGCGGTCGGGGGATGGTTCGCGCGCTGGCGTTGGATGCTGGTGTTCGCCACGCAGGCGGTGTTTTATGGCCTGGCGTGGCTCGAGTGGAACGGCCGCCAGGCGGTGCTCTTCGACCTCGGGGCGCGCAAGTTCTACATCTTCGGACTGGTGTTCTGGCCGCAGGACATCATCTACCTCGCGGTGCTGCTGGTGCTCTCGGCGCTGGCGCTGTTCCTCTTCACCGCCGTGGCGGGGCGGCTCTGGTGCGGCTACGCGTGCCCGCAGACCGTCTACACCGAGATCTTCATGTGGATCGAGCGCCGCATCGAGGGCGACCGGCCCGCGCGCATGCGCCTCGACAAGCAGCCCCTGGGCGCGCGCAAGGTGGGCCTGAAGGCGGCGAAACACGGCGCCTGGATCGCGCTTTCGATCTGGACCGGCTTCACCTTCGTCGGCTATTTCACCCCGATCCGGGACCTTACGCATTCGTTCGCGACTCTCGACTACGGGCCGTGGGAGACATTCTGGATCCTCTTCTACGGCTTCGCCACCTACGGCAACGCGGGCTGGATGCGCGAGCAGGTCTGCAAGTACATGTGCCCCTACGCGCGTTTCCAGAGCGCGATGTTCGATTCCGACACCCTGGTCATCACCTACGACGCGGCGCGTGGCGAGCCGCGCGGCAGCCGGCCGCGGGCGCGCGATGGCGAGGCACGGTCCGACCGCCAGGGCGACTGCGTGGATTGCCACATCTGCGTGCAGGTCTGCCCAACCGGCATCGACATCCGCAACGGCCTGCAATACGAATGCATCGGTTGCGCCGCCTGCGTTGATGCCTGCGACCAGGTGATGGACAAGGTCGGCTCGCCGCGCGGCCTGATCCGCTACACCACCGAAAACGCGTTGAAAAGCGGCTGGGGATGGCGCCGCATGCTGGCGCGCGTGATGCGGCCACGCATCCTCATCTACACCTCGATCCTGGGGGCCGTCGCCATCGCCGCTGCCGCCGCACTGTGGATGCGTGTGCCGATGAAGGTCGACGTGATCCGCGACCGCACGAGCCTCGCGCGCGAGGTGGAAAACGGCCGCGTCGAGAACCTGTATCGCCTGCAGCTCATGAACACGCAGGAACGCGCGCGCGCCGTTGCCGTATCCGTGGAAGGCGCCGCGCCGCTGCGCGACCTGGAGCTCGCCGATGGCGTCGGACGCTTCGAGGTGCCGGCTCTGACCACCCGGATGGTGACGGTTCGCGTGCGCGCGCAGGCGGGCGATGGGCGCGGAGCACATCCCATCACGTTCGTGATCGAATCCACCGACGGCGCCGCGGGCGCCTTCAAGCTGCGCGAGAAATCGCGCTTCCTCCTGCCGTGAAAGGAACCGAGATGACCGCCAACCCCTGGTACCGCGAACCGTGGCCGTGGCTGCTGATGTCGGGCCCGGCGATTGTCGTGGTAGCCGGCATCATCACCACGGTGCTTGCGGTGACGTCCTTCGATGGCATGGTGGCGGACGACTACTACAAGCAGGGCCTGGACGTGAACCGGGTGCTCGCGCGCGAGGCGCGAGCCAAGGCGCTTGGCGTTACCGCGGTGCTGCAGTTCGGCGAAGACCGGCGGCGGGTGCGTGTGATGCTGGGTGCGGGCGAGCCGGCGGCGTCCCTGCGACTCACGCTGTCGCACCCGACGCTTGCGGGAGAAGACCAGGTGCTGTCGCTCGCGGCGAGCGCGCCGGGTATCTATGAGGGCGAGATGAGGGCGCCGCGCCACGCGCGGCTTCGTGTGCGGCTCGAGGACATGGAGGGCCGGTGGCAGATCGGTGGAGCATGGATCACCGCTGAGCCCGGCCTGCGGCTCGAAGCGCATTAGGGGGATGTGATGGCGCAACGGCTGATGTGGGTACTTTGGCCCGGCTTCGTGATGGCGATCCCGGCGGTTGGCCTGGTTTTCACGCTGGTAGATCCCGCGGACCTGCACGCGTTTGGATCGCCGCTGGATCTGAGCCGGCAGGGCGCGTACACACTGGGCTTCCTGCTGTTCTGGGCGCTCGGCTCGGCATGCAGCGCGCTTACCGTCGTGCTGCAGCGCTCGCCTTACGAGCTCAATCGCTGCCCGCTTCCGGCCGGGGAACGTCCGCCGGGATGCCCGAAGCGCGGCGAGAGTGGTGGCTGCGTCTGAGGCCGGCGGGGACGCCCGCCACTACCTCGCGTCGCTGTTCGAGCCGCGCTCGGTTGCGCTGATCGGCGCTTCCGGTGATCCCGCCAAGGTCGGCGGCCGGTTGCTGGAAAACCTCTGCGGTGGCGGATTCCACGGCGCGCTGTACGCGGTGAACCCGAAGCACGCGACCCTCGGCGGCTTGCGCTGCGTTGCCTCGATCGCGCAGCTGCCCGAGGGCATCGACCTGGCCGTGATCGCCACGCCCGCGCCTACGGTTGCAGGGCTGGTCGAGGAATGCGGCCGGCACGGAATTCACGCGGCATGTGTGATCACCGCGGGCTTTCGCGAGGTCGGTGCCGAAGGCGTCGCGCTCGAGACTGCATTGGTCGCCGCCGCGAAGGCGCACGGCGTGCGCCTGCTGGGGCCCAACTGCGTCGGCCTGATGCGCCCGCCGATCGGGCTCAACGCCACCTTCGCGCGCGGCAACGCACTGCCCGGCTCGCTCGCGCTGGTCGCGCAGTCGGGCGCGGTCTGCACCGCCATGCTCGACTGGGCGACACCCATGGGTATCGGATTTTCCAGCGTGGTGTCGCTCGGCGGTTCGAGCGACATCGACTTCGGCGAGGTCCTGGACTACCTCTCCACCGACCCGGCCACGCGCCAGATCCTGCTTTACATCGAGGGCATTCGCGACGGGCGCCGCTTCATGGGCAGCCTGCGCGCGGCGGCGCGCGCCAAGCCTGTGATCGTGATGAAGGTGGGCCGTCATCCGATGGGCTCGCGCGCTGCGGTGTCCCACACCGGCGCCATCGTGGGACGCGACGATGTGTTCGAGGCGGTGATGCGGCGCGCGGGCGCGGTGCGCGTGCGAAGCGCGGGTGAGCTCGTCGCATGCGCGCTCGCCTTCGCTTCGGGCATCCGTCCGGTAGGCGACCGGCTCGCGGTGGTGACCAACGGCGGTGGCCCCGGCGTGATGGCAGCCGATCGCGCCGCGGACCTCGGCGTGCCGCTCGCGACCCTGGGCGAGGGCACCGTCGCCACGCTGCATGCGGCGTTGCCGGCGAACTGGTCACACGGCAATCCCGTGGACCTGATCGGCGACGCCGATCAGGCGCGCTACCGCGCCGCGATCCGGGCTTGCCTGGAGGACCCGGGTGTCGATGGCGTGATCGCGATCCTGTCGCCGCAGGCGATGACAGACGCGAACGCGGCGGCGCTCGCGGTGGTGGAGGCTGCCGCGGGTGCCGGCAAGCCCGTGATCGCTTGCTGGATGGGAGGCGATAGCGTCGCCGAGGGACGCCTCACCCTGCAGGCGGCGCATATCGCAACTTATCGCCTGCCCGAGGCCGCGGTCGAGGCTTTCGGACACCTCGCGCAGTACTACCGCAACCAGCGCCTGCTGCTCGAGGCGCCACCACCCCTCGCGTATCGGGATGCGCCCGACCTCGACGTGGCGCGGGCGATCATCGCCACAGCGCTCGCCGCGGGCCGGACGGTACTCGGGGTGACGGAGTCCAAGGACCTGCTGGTTGCGTTTCGCATCCCGGTCGCGCGCGCCCTCCCGGCGAGCAACGCGGACGAGGCGGTTGCGGTCGCCGCAAGCCTGGGCTATCCGGTGGTGATCAAGGTGCGCTCGCCCGACATCACCCATAAGAGCGACGCCGGTGGCGTGCGCCTGGGCCTGCCCGATGCGCCGGCGGTGCGCGCCGCCTTCGACCAGATGATGCACGACGTCGGGCGTGCGCTCCCCGAAGCGCGGCTCGACGGCGTCACCGTGGAGCGCATGGTCTCCAGCGAGCACGGCCGCGAGCTGATGGTGGGTGTGACGACCGACGAGGTCTTCGGTCCGGTGGTCACGTTCGGTGCGGGTGGAATCGCGGTGGAGGTGCTGCACGATCGCGCCATCGGGCTGCCGCCGCTCAACGCTGCACTCGTCGCCGACATGGTCCGCGGTACGCGCGTGGCGCGCATGCTCGGGACGTTCCGCCACCTTCCCGCGGTGGACCGCGCCGCAGTCGAAGGCGTGGTGCTGCGTGTCTCGGAGATGGCGTGCGAGCTCCCCGAGATCCTGGAGTTGGATGTGAACCCGCTGCTCGCCGACGAAAACGGCGTGCTCGCGCTCGACGCACGCGTCGTGCTGCGCGCACGCCCTGCGGGCGAATCGCGCCACGCGCGGCTCGCGATCCCGCCCTATCCGGCGCACCTCGAGCGCGAGGAAACGCTGCGCGGCGGCGAGCGCGTCGAGGTGCGCCCGATGCGCCCCGAGGATGCGCGCATGGAGGTCGCATTCGTGGAGGGCCTGTCGACCGAGTCGCGGCGCATGCGCTTTCACGGCGCCGTGCGCGCGCTCACTCCCGCGGCCCTCGCGCGTTTCACGCAGATCGACTACGACCGCGAGATGGCGCTGGTCGCCATCGACCCCGCCGATGGATCGCGCCAGATCGGAGTAGCCCGCTACGTGCGCCTTCCCGACGGCGTTTCGTGCGAGTTCGCGGTGGTCGTGGCGGACGATTGGCAGGGCCGCGGACTGGGGCGTTGCCTCATGGAGCGGCTGGTGGCGATCGCTCGGGAGCGTGGCCTTCGGCGCATGCAGGGCTACGTGCTGGCGGCGAACCGGGCAATGCTGGAGTTGTGCGGGCACCTCGGTTTCGAAGATCGCGAGGACGCAGGCGACACGCGCACGCGCGAGGTCGTGCTCGACCTCGTCCAGCTTCCCTAGAACTCCACCTTCACCTGCACGCCCGCACTGCGTCCGGGCTGGGTATAGCGCTCGGCCGACGCGCCGGGATTGGTCACGCCGCGCACATCCGACCAAAGCCAGTATTTGCGATCGAAGAGATTGAAGATCCCGGCGCGCAGCGTGACGTTGCGCCCGAGCTTCGCGAACGCGGTGATGTCGGCGATGGTGTAGGCGGGTGGCGCGAAGTACGTCGCGGCCGTGGTGTCGATGCGCGTCTTGCGCGCAGCGTGAGTCACGTGCAACTCGGCGCCGGCGAGTGCATGCGTGTAGGCGAGGCCTATCACCACGCGCGCCGGATCAACCGAGTTGAGCGGCACGCCGCGCGTGCGGTCGTCGCCGCGGCTCGCCGACGCGCCGAGCTTCGCGCTGAAGCCGCCGCCAAGCCGCGCCTCGGCGCGCGCCTCGATGCCCTCGATGCGCGCGCGAGTCACGTTCTGCGACTGGAAGGTGATGGGGGCGGTGGGAACGCAGAGCGGGTTGCCGGGGCACGCGAGCGGCGCGCGCGAGACGATCAGGTCGTCGTAGTTGGTGAGATAGGCGGTGAGCGTCCAGTCGACCCACCGATGCCGCCCGCGCAGCGCCGCCTCGAAGCCACGGCTCTGCTCGGGCTTCAGGTCCGGGTTGGGAATCACCGAGTAGCCGAGGGGCAGGTTGGATATCCCGATGTTGACGTCGTAGTAGGGTGGCGCACGGAAGCCCGCGGACGCCTGCAGTGCGAGCGTGACCGCGCCGCCCAGGGGCACCAGCGCGCCCACCTTCGGCGACCACGCGTCGTCTGCCGTGGCCACCGCGGGACGTCCCGGATTGGACGTCGCGTAGATGGCGTCCGATTCGGGGCGCATGTCGAAGCGGTCGTAGCGCAGCGCGGCGACGAGCGTGGCAGGGCCGAAGGCGACCTCGTCCTGCACGAACGTGCCGGCGCGCTCGACGCGCGAGCGCGGGAAGTCGCGTGTCGGGAAGATGTCGGTGCCCACCACGTTGGTGACGGCGCCGGTGCCGAGGTTGGTCTGGCGCCCGTCGCGCGTCTCGTCGGTGCGGATGCGCGACCACTCGATGCCGTAGACCAGTTGGTGCCTGCTGGTTCCCGCGGCGCTCTGGCCGATTGCGGTGAGCCCGGTCTCCTTCTGCTCGAAGCGGAAGCGCACCTCGCGTCGGCAGCTCACCGTTCCGGGTGCGGAAAGGCACGCGGCGGTGGTATTGGCGCGCACGTCCACCGTGTCCTGCGTGGTGAGCGATCGCTGATCGTAGGCGATGACCGAGAGCCGGTCGATCGGTCCCAGCGCGCGCAGCACCGTGTCCACGCTCGCGCGCGTGCGCTCGGCGCCGTCGTCGCCGGCAAGGCTCACGGTGCGCGCGGACTGCGGATTGAGGGAGCGCACGTCGGTGGCGACGCGGCGCTCGAAGCGATCGTAGGTCGCGCGCCAGCGTCCGCCGTCCGCGGTGTTAAATGCCACCTTGGCGAGGCGCGAGGTCTCCGAACCGTCCTGGGGGTTGGGTGTGGTGCGCGTGGGGCCGAACGTGTCGACTTCGCCCCGGTTATCGCGCTCCGACCCGTCGGCGCGCGCCACGCCCACCAGGAAATCAAAGGCGCCGGAGCGCGCGGCGAAGGCGCCGGTGCGGTGCAGCGAGTCGTCGGCGCCGCCGTAGGCGGCGTCGGCGAAGCCGCCGGCGCGCGCGGCGCCGCGCAGCAGGTCGCCGGGGTCGAGCGTCGTCATCGACACCACGCCGGCGAGGGCGTCGGAGCCATACAGGGCGGAACCCGGACCGCGCAGCACCTCGATGCGCGACAGCAGCGCGAGGTCGAAGGGATTGCGCGAGGCGTTGGAGAAGGTGCCGAGGCGAAAGCCGTCGGGCAGGCGCACGCCGTCGTAGAGCATCTGGACGCGGTTACCCTCGAGGCCGCGGATGGCGATGTTGCCGAGCCCGAATCGCGCGGCGCCGTTTTCGACCGAGACGCCAGGCTCGTAGCGCAGGGCGTCGCGCACGTCGCGCGCGAGCAGGCCCTCGATCTCGTCGCGGTCGATCACGCTGGTGGTGGAGGGGGTGTCGTCGGCGGCCTGCGCGACGCGACTCGCCACCGCCGTGACCACGATCCTCTCCATGGGTTGCGGGTCGGGCGAGCCGTTGAGAGCAGCCGCGAGCGCGGCCAAGGGCAGGAAAGTATGCATGGGCACAGGTTATCGGCTCGCCGAGCGCGGCCCTTGATCTGCCGCAAACCCGTAGCATCGGAGGCCGCCAGAATGGCATCCATGGACGCACGCCCGATCACCTTCGTACCCGGTAGCCACCCGCGGCGGCTTGCCGAAATGCTGTCGCACGCGCCGCTCTTTCGCGGCCTTCCGCCCGAGGACCTCGCGCGTGTTGCCGCGGGCACCACGCAGGTCCACGCCGAGCGCGGTCGCGTGCTCTTCTCGCGCGGCGACCCGAGCGTGGGTTTCCATTTTGTCGCCTACGGCCAGGTGAAGCTCACCGTCGGCACCGACGCGGGCGAGGAGAAGGTGATCGAAATCATCGGACCCGGGCGCACCTTCGGCGAGGCGGTGATGTTCTCCGGCAATCCATATCCGGTGACCGCGACCTCGCTCGCCGACTCGCTGCTGCTGCATGTGGGCCGCGACACGCTCTTCGCCGAGCTCGAGCGCGACCCGCGCCTGGCGCTGCGCATGCTCGCGGGGCTGTCCATGCGCCTGCACGTGCTGGTGAAGGACGTCGAGGCGATGACGTTGCACTCGGCCGCCCAGCGGGTGATCGGCTACCTCGCGCGCCTCGAGGAAGAAGGCGTGACGCCCGGCGTGGTGAGCCTGCCGGCGAAGAAATCCCTCATCGCTTCGCACCTCAACCTCACGCCGGAATATTTCTCGCGGATCCTGCACGAGCTCACAGTCGAGGGACTGATCCGCGTCGAGGGCCGCGACATCACCATCCTGGATACGGATCGCCTGAGGAAATACAGCGCCGTCCGCGGCTGAGGGTTCAGGCGACGAGGACAACCATGGCTGCGTAGTGGATGGCGCTGCCGGCGAGCACGAAGAGGTGCCACACGCCATGGAAATGCGGCACACGCTCGTCGAAAACGTAGAAGACGATCCCGACCGTGTAGGCGAGCCCGCCGGCCGCGAGCCAGGCGAGGCCGGTCCAGCCCAGTGCCTCGAGCAGCGGCACCAGTGCCACCAGCGCGAGCCACCCCATCAGCAGGTAGATCGCGAGCGAGGCCAGGCGTGCCCCGCGCGCGAGCCAGCATTCCTGCGCGATGCCGAGCGCGGCCAGGCCCCAGATCGCGCCGAAGAGCGACCAGCCCCACGGGCCCCGCAGTGTGACCAGCGTGAAGGGCGTATAGGTGCCCGCGATGAGCAGGTAGATGGTGCAGTGGTCGAGCTTGCGCAGCACGGCTTTGGCCCGGCCGCGCACGCTGTGGTACAGCGTGGAGGTGAGGTAGAGCAGGATGAGTGTCGAGCCGTAGACAGCGAAGCTGACGATGCGCCAGGGATCGCCTTTCAGCGCCGCGAGCGTTACCAGGGCCACGGCACCACCGAGGGCGAGGACAGCGCCGACGAGGTGGGTGTAGCCGTTGAAGCGCTCGCCTCGATACATCGCGCGCGCCCGGATTGGCTACGACCCGAGGGCGCGCCGCGCGCGCTCCTGCAGGGCTTTCCAGTGGCGCTCGGCTTCGCCCGGGCGTGGCGTCGTCGTGGCGATGAAGCGCACGACCTCGCTCAGCGCCGCGACGGCGCGCTCGTGGTCTTCGGCGAGCACGTACTCGACCTTCTGGTCGCGGCAGATGCCCACGCACGGCCGCGGGTCGTCGATGCGGCCGCAACCGACGCACTCCCAAACCCTGCGATGCTCGATTGCCATGGGCCGGCTCCCTCTCTTCTTCGCGGCCAGCGTGGCCGCGACGCAAAGGCATGCGTGAACTGCGACTTTAATCGCGCCCCTGCCGCACGCCCTTGATCCGGAGCAAACCCGCGTCGGGGCGCGGTGCTCGATCGGAGCGGCGCGCGCGCGTGGTCCAATACGGCCCTCGACACCCTCCCCGGACTCCATGCAAGACAACCTCGAAGCTTTTGCCGCGCTCGCCACCAGCGCCGGCATCGGCCTGCTCGTCGGCCTCGAGCGCGAGCGCAATCCACTCACCAAGGCGGGGGTGCGCACCTTCACGCTGATCGCGGTGCTGGGCACGCTCGCCACGATGATCGCGCAGGCGCTTGGCTCCGGCTGGATCGTCGCGGCCGGGATGCTGGTCGTGGGATTCACGCTCACTGGCGCGTTTTTCGCGGACGAGCGCACCAAGGCCGACGATTCGGGCACCACCACGGTGGTGGCGGCGGCGGTGGTCTTCGGCCTGGGGGCCGTGGTCGCGCTGGGGCACCGGCAGGTCGCGGTCGGCGTGGGGGTGGCGATGACGGCGCTGCTCTTCTTCAAGGTCGAGCTGGAAGGCTTCTCGGAGCGCCTCACGCCCGCCGACCTGCGCACGATGCTGCGCTTCGCGGTGCTGAGCGCCGTGATCCTGCCGTTGCTGCCCGACGCGCCGATCGTGGAAGCGGGGCCGCTCGCGGCGATCAATCCGTACCAGCTCTGGCTCATGGTGGTGCTGATCTCGGGCGTGAGCCTCGCCGGCTACATCGCCTGGCGCCTCACGCCCGGACGCCACGGACTGCTCGTGACGGGCCTGCTGGGCGGACTCGCCTCCAGCACCGCGACGACGCTCATGGCCGCGGGACACGTGCGCGACGGCAGCCAGTCGCCCGCCCAGGCGCTGGTCGTGATCCTGCTTGCCAACGCCACCATGCTCGTGCGCGTGATGATTGTGGTGCTGGTCGTGGCGCCCGGCCTTGCGGGCGCCGTGGCGAGCATCCTGGGTCCGGCGCTGCTGCTCTGCCTGCCGGCGTTCGCGTGGCACTGGCGCCGCGCCGCCGGCGCGCCCGACGAAGGCGAGGGGACGTATCGCAACCCCGCTGGCCTGCGCACTGCGCTCGCGTTCGCGTTCGCGTACGGCGTCGTGCTGGTGCTCGCCGCGTGGGTGGGTGGCGCGTTCGGCGCTGCGGGCCTCTATGCGCTTGCAGCGCTCTCGGGCTCGACCGACGTGGACGCCATCACGCTGTCCGTGGCGCGGCTGCACGAAGCGGGCGAACTGCCCATCGCGGTGGCGAGGACGGCCGTCGCGATCGCGGTAGCCGCCAACCTCGCGATGAAGACCGCCTTCGTGCTGGTGGCCGGCGGCCGGGCGCTCGGCGCCCGGACCGCGCTCGGCTTCGTGCTGCCGTGCGCGGCGCTGGCCTTGGGCGCTGTGCTCGCCTAGCGTCGCAGCTCCAGGGCTCATCATCGCCGCTTTGTCGCTGCGCCTTGAACTGGTTCAAGGAAGGCCGGCGCGCGCTGCGCGACCATTCGCCATGATCCAAGAGACGCTCGACTTGCGCGCCCTCGACCCACCCGAGCCGCTGCTGCGCATCCTCGAAATGGTCCGTGGAGACACACGCGGTCCGTACGTATTCCTGCTCGCGCGCGAACCCCGTCCCCTTTATCCGCTGCTCGCAGCGGCCGGCTGGCGTCACGCCCTGCGCATCGACGACCGCGGGTTCGAGGTCACGGTGTTTCGCGATCCGCGAATTGCTTGAGGCAGATCAAAACGCCCGCGCCCGGCAATGGGAGACTGCAAGCACTGATTCGAGCCCATCCAGGAGAGTCCTTCATGTCCGTCACGCGCAGCGCTCTGTCGCTACTCGCCCCCCTCGCCCTCGCCCTCGCCGCCAGCACCGCGTTTGCTCAGGGCAAGCACACCGAGGCACCGCCGCCCGAGCCCAAGCCGGTCGATCCGGCCGAGATCCGCTACCAGGCGGGCAGCTCGCCGATGAAGGACGTGCCGATGCACCAGGACGTGAACACGAAGGCGCCGGCGATGAGCGCGAGCGAGTTCGACCAGGCGCGCCAGATCTACTTCGAGCGCTGCGCCGGCTGCCACGGCGTGTTGAGGAAGGGCGCCACCGGCAAGCCGCTCACGCCCGACATCACCATCGACAAGGGCACCGAGTACCTCAAGGTCTTCATCCATTACGGTTCGCCCGCGGGCATGCCCAACTGGGGGACCTCCGGGGAGCTCACCGTGGCGCAAGTCGACATGATGGCGCGCTACGTCCAGCAGACCCCGCCCCAGCCGCCCGAGTTCGGCCTGCCCGAGATGAAGGCCAGCTGGAAGGTGCTGGTGCCGGTGGACCAGCGGCCGAAGAAGAAGATGAACGCGTACAACCTCGAGAACATCTTCTCGACCACGCTGCGCGACGCCGGTGAAATCGCACTCATCGACGGCGATACCAAGAAGATCATCACCATCATCAAGACCGGCTACGCGGTGCACATCTCGCGCGTGTCGGCCTCGGGGCGCTACCTGTTCGTGATCGGCCGCGACGCCAAGATCAACATGATCGACCTGTGGATGGAGATGCCCGCCAACGTGGCCGAGATCCGCGTGGGCCTTGAAGC
>JBDSMR010000079.1:0-13192 GCA_039915735.1 Usitatibacter sp.
AGCGTGGTGCAGTTCGAGGCGCAGCGCGCCCTCGTGCAGGAACATGCTTCCAACGTGACGCTGCGCGTGCTGCGCACCGGATCACTCGAAGGCAAAACCGAAGTGCACTGGTCCACCGTCGACGGCACCGCAAAGGCCGGATCCGACTATGGGACGCAGTTCCAGTCGGCCGGGCCCTCAGGAGTCCTCGAATTCCTTCCGGGTGCAAGCGTCATGACGCTGGTCCTCGGGCCCAACGATCCGGCGCCCGATGAAGCCGGTGTGCCTCACATCCGCATCCTGCGCTCGCGTGATTTCGAACCGTCGGAGACCTTCACCATTCGCCTCACCGGCGCCGGCGTCGGTGCGCAGGCCGAAGTGTCTGTCGAGATCGCGCCCCATGGGCGCGCGGTGAGTTTCACCAACTCCCGCTACGACGTTGCTGCAAACGCGGAGAGCGCCGTGCTGGTCGTGCAGCGCATCGGTGCGCTGGAGGAAGGCGTCTCGGTGGAATATCGCACGCGGGATGTGAGCTCGGTGACCGGTCGTCGTCCCTACACGCCGGTCTCCGGCAACCTCAGCTGGGCGCCGGGAGACCGCGAGGACAAAACCATCACGGTGCCGCTGCTGCCGGGAACAACACGCGGCCCCGTTGTTGCGGTCGAGATCAGCGAGGCGCTCAATGCCACGCTGCTGCAGCCCGCCCTCGCCCTCGTGGTTCGCTGACTACTTCTTGGTGAAGTCGCCCGCCTTCACCACCGTGATCTTCGCCGGGTCGATGTATTTGCGCAGCGCCGCGTTCACGTCGGCCACCTTCAGCGCCCGCACGTTGTCCTCGAACTGCTTGCTGAACGCGAAGGTGCGGTTGAGGTACATGTAGTTCGCCCAGCCGTTCGCCAGGGCCCCATCCTGCGCACGCGTCTGCACGCGGATCTGGATGATCCCGGACTTGGCGGCGGAAACTTCCGCCTCGGTGAAACCCGTCTTGAGCGCTCGCGCGATCTCCTCCTTGAACGCGGTCTCCACCTTGCTGATGTTGGTGGGCGCCGCGATGGCATAGGCCGAGAACGCTGCCGAGCGGTCCAGCGACGGCACGCCGAGGTCGGAGCCCACGCCGTACGAGAGGCCATCCTTCTGGCGGATGCGCGCGGCCAGGCGTGAATCGAAGCCCGCGCCTCCGCCCAGGATGTAGTTGGCCACGTACAGCGCGGGGAAATCCGCGTCGTCGTCACGCATCTCCACGTTCTGGCGTGCGAGGAATATGGCGTTTTCCTTGTCCGGCGTGCTCACCGACTTGTCCTGCGCAGCGACGTCCTGGAACGGATTGGGCACGCGCTCGTACGCAACCTTCGGCTTCCAGCCCGCAAAGATCTCCTTCAGCACCTGCGTGATGCGCGCCTCGTCGAAGTCGCCAACGATGGCGATCTCCGCCTGCTGCGCGCCGTAGAACTGCTCGTGGAAACGCTTCACGTCCTCGAGTTTCGCCGCGCGTGTATCCGCCAGCGACTCGTCGAGCGTGGGCGTATAGCGCCAGTCGCCTTGCGGATATTTGTTGAAGATCTTCGCCAGCTCTTCACTTGCGCGCGCATCCGGCTCCGCAAGCTGCGACTCGATGCCGGTCACGGTCTGGGTGCGCAGCTGCTCGAACTCCGCGGGGTCGAACTTCGGCTCGCGCATCACGTGGGCGGCCAGGCGCAGTGTGGCTTCGAGGTTGGGGCGTGTGGTCTGCAGGCTGGCCGAAGGACCGGCGACGCGGCCCGAGACCTTGAGGCGCTCGAACTCGTCGGAAAGCTCGCCGCGCGTGAACTTCGTGGTGCCGCGCGCGAGCATTGCGCCCGCCATCGAGGCGTTGGTGCGCTGGCCGAAAAGCGCCTTCTCGTTGCCGATATGCAGCGAGATGGCGACGTTGACTGTCTCACCGCGATTCTTCTTCGAGAGCAACGCCACCTTGATGCCGTCGAACTCGAGGCGTTTGGTGCGTTTCTCGATGTTCGCCTGCGAAGGATCAAAGGCCTCCGCGTTGCTGGTGGTGAGCTTCGCCTTGAAGTCCTTCATGACTTCGGCCACCGTCGGCGCGGCGGGAATCTCCGCGCGCATTGGGTTGTCCTCCGGCATGAAGTAGCCGACGGTGCGGTTGTCGCGGCGGAAATAGGCGCGCGAGGCCTTGGCCACCTGCTCCAGCGTGATCTTCGCGACGTCGTCGCGCGCAAGGAAGAAGAGCCTCCAGTCACCGAGGGCGATGTATTCGGACATCTGCACGCCGAGCGCCTCGTGGTTGGCGAGCGTTTTCTCGGCCTGGTTGAGGAAGGCGAGCTTGGTGCGCTCCATCTCCTGCTTGTCCGGGGGGTTGTCCGCGAAGCTTTCGACGATCCTGATGAGCTCGTCACGCACGGGCTCCATCGCATCACCCTTCTTCACCACCGCGCCGAAGATCTGTAGCCCCGGCTTCTTGCCCTGCAGCGCGAAGCCAAAGACCTGCGCGGCCTTGCCGGTTTCAACCAGCGCCTTGTGCAGGCGCCCGGTGGGCACATGCGAGAGGATATGGCTTCCCACGCCGAGGAAATCCGAATCCTCGTGCAGGTTCGAAGGCACCTTGTAGGCGATGGCGACGATCTGGATGTCGCCCTTGCGGCGCACGCTGAATTCACGCGGACCGTCCTGCGTGGGTTCCACCGTCCACTCCGCCGGCAGCTTGCGATTGGGCCTGGGCACCTTGCTGAAGTTCTGCGAGATGAGCGTGATCGCGCGGGCCGGATCGAACTTTCCGGCCACCAGCAGCACCGCATTGTCCGGCTGGTAGTAGGTGCGATAGAAGGCCTGCAGGTTGGCGATGGCGACGTTTTCGATGTCGCTCTTGTTGCCGATGGTCGAGCGCCCGTAGCTGTGCCAGTCGTAGGCCACGCTCTGCATGCGCTTCAGCGTCACGTCGAAGGGTGAGTTCTCGCCGCTTTCGTATTCGTTGCGGACCACCGTCATCTCGCTGTCGAGGTCGCTGCGCGCGATGTACGAATTCATCATGCGGTCGGCTTCGAGCTCGATGGCCCATGCGAGGTTGGAATCACTCGCCTGGAAAAGCTCGAAGTAGTTGGTGCGGTCGAGCCAGGTGCTGCCGTTGTAGCGCACGCCGCGCTGGTTGAACTCCTGGTCGATGGCCGGATGCCGCGGCGTGCCCTTGAAGAGCAGGTGCTCGAGCAAATGCGCCATGCCGGTTTCGCCGTAGTTCTCATGCCGGCTGCCGACGAGGTAGGTCATGTTGACCGTGATGGTGGGCTTGGACTCGTCCGGGAACAGCAGGACCTTGAGGCCATTGGGGAGGCGGTATTCGGTGATGCCTTCCACTTCGGTGACCTTCACCGGCGCGCCGGGCATCACCTGGCCGGGGAGCCTTGGCGGGACCACCCGGGCGACCGGGGCGGCGGTTTTGGCGGGCGCAGGCACCGCTGGGCTTGCAGGGGGTCCGGCGGCGGCCTTTGCGGGCGCAGGCACCGCTGGGCTTGCAGGGGGCGCGGCGGCGGCCTTTGCGACCAGTGCGGCCTGGGCGGGAGTGGCAGCCGGGGCGGCCACAGGAACAACTGAAATCAAGGCAGCAAACAGGCTGCCGACAAAGCGAGAGGGAGTCATGGCGGGGGTTTTCTTCGAGAGTCTTCGATTGTGGCAGAGACCGAGGGCTCGGCGGTGTCACTGCATGTTGCCGCCCGGCGCGATGCCTTGACGCAAAAGCCCGGCCCAGATGGGGGTATGTCGCGCGCCGTCATGGCTGTCTCTATGGGAGGGACGTCTCCAGGGGGTATGACGCGCGCCGTCATGGCTGTCTCTATGCGAGGAGCGTCTTCAGGGGGTATGTCGCGCGCCGTCATGGCTGTCTCTATGGAACGGACGTCTCCAGGGGGTATGACGCGCGCCGTCATGGCTAGACACTTCAGTGCCCCGGAGATTGCACCGCCCTATGACGCCGGGCGCCCATATGACGGCCACCGTCATGGAACTCGCCGCGTTAGCCCCTCATCACGGGGCTCGCCATGGCGGCGTGCGTCATGCCCCGATTTCACGTCCCTCCCCACACGAAGTCCTTCGCCAAAGGGCGCCTCGTCATGTGTGGAACAACCCATGTGGAAAGGCAGGCTCGCGCGGGCCTGGTATTTGGAGGCGGATACGGGCCTAGCCATTCCGTGGAAACCAGGCTCGAGCGGACACGGGGCGTGACGGAATACGTCATGGAACCTGCCGCGTCAGCCATTCATCCCAGGACTCTCCATGACGTCGCCCGTCATACCCTGTCTTCACACCTCTCCCCTCAGCGGAAGCCTCATCAAGCACAGCGTCATCATTGGGGGAGTGGTCGAGCCCAACAATCGGGGAGCATTTTCGCGGCGGCCCTTTCGAACGTCGCGCGCGTGCGACCTCGATGTCGTATTCGGCCTGCCATTTGAGCCAGGAAAGCGCCGGGATCCCAATCGCCTCCTCCAGGCCAATCGCCGTATCCGCGGTGATCGCGCGCTTGCCGTGCACGATCTCGTTGATGCGCCGCGGTGAAACACCAAGGCCACGCGCCAAGGCGTTTTGCGAAATATCGTAGGGCTGCATCACTTCATGGAGAAGGATGAAACCAGGGTGGATTGAATTGCGTTGCATGCAAGCACAACGACCAGCCCGCCACCCCGGATGACTACTTGAGCCGGCGCCGCCTCACCTCGTACAGGCACACGCCACTCGCCACCGAGACGTTGAGGCTTTCCACCGATCCCGACATCGGGATCGAAACCAGCTGGTCGCAGCTCTCCTTGGTGAGCCTGCGCAGGCCCTCGCCTTCCGCCCCCATCACCAGGCCGACGGCACCATCGAGCTTCGCCTGGTAGAGGGACTGCGGCGCTTCGTCATCGGTCCCGGTGAGCCAGATGCCGCGGTCCTTGAGGTCACGCATCGTGCGCGCCAGGTTGGTGACCACGATATACGGCACCGAGTCGGCCGCACCGGAAGCCACCTTGATGGCCGCGGTCGTAAGTCCCACCGCATGGTCCTTGGGCGCAATCACGGCGTGAGCACCGGCGCCATCGGCCACGCGCAGGCACGCGCCGAGGTTGTGGGGATCCTGCACGCCGTCCAGGATCAGCAGCAGTGCCGGCTCCTTCAGGTCATCGAGCACATCCTCGATGAACTTCGGAATATCGATTGGTGTGGCCAGTGCAACCACGCCCTGGTGGCGGACGCCGACCGCCATGCCGTCGAGGCGCTTGGCGTCGACCAGGATCACGCGCACATCGGTTCTCTTCGCCATCTCCTTGAGATCCCTCGCACGCCCATCGCTGCGGGTGGAATCGATGTAGATCTCGGTGATGGTGTCGGGCTTCTGCCGCAGCCGGCTGGTGACGGCGTGGAAGCCGGTGAGGGTCTTGGTGGCGCTCATCGCTGCTTGCCCTTCTTCTTCGGCTTGTCGGAGCGCTGGGTCTCGAGCTTCTTGATCTTCTTGTCGTAGTCGCGCGGGGGTGGCGAACGCGTGTTGTTGTCCTGCTTCGGGGCAAGGAACGCCTCGGGCGGATTCACCAGCGTGAAGTCGATTTTCGCCTGCTCCAGGTTAACCCGCACCACCTTCACGCGCACGCGCCCGGCCAGCTGGTATTTGACCCCGGTGCGTTCGCCCAACAACATGTGTTTGTGGGAATCGAACTTGAAGTAGTCCTGCCCCAGGTCGGAGATGTGCACCAGGCCGTCGATATACAACTCGTCGAGCGTGATGAAAAGCCCGAAGCCCGTGACCCCACTGATGGTGCCGTCGAACTCCTCGCCCACGTGGTCCTGCATGAAAAACGTCTTGAGCCAGTTCTCCACGTCGCGCGTCGCTTCATCGGCGCGGCGCTCGGTTTCGGAGCAATGGTTGCCGATGGCGTTCCAGTCGCCGCCGTCATATTTCCTCCCCGCGATGATGGCCTTGAGGCCGCGATGCACCAGCAGGTCCGGATAACGCCGAATGGGTGAGGTGAAGTGTGCATACGCCTCGTACGCGAGGCCGAAATGGCCGAGGTTTTCCGGCGTGTAGACGGCTTGCGCGAGTGAACGCAGCATCACGGTCTGCAGCATGTTGGTATAGGGCTTGCCCTGGACGCGCTTCAATAGCTCGGCGTAGTCCTTGGCTTCCGGCTCGTCGCCACCGCCGAGGGACAACGCGAAGTCCTTGAGCATGTTGCGCAGGTTTTCGAGCTTCTCCGGCGTCGGGCCTTCATGCACACGGTAGAGCGTCGGCTGCTCGTTGGAGGACAAGTAATCCGCCGCGCAGACGTTGGCGGCCAGCATGCACTCCTCTATCAGGCGATGCGCTTCGTTGCGCTGCACGCGCTCGATGCGCTCGATCTTGCCGTTTTCGTCGAAGATCATGCGCGACTCGACGGAATCGAAATCGATCGCGCCGCGTTTCTGCCGCGAGGCGAAGAGCGCCTTGAAAGCCGCATACAACGTGTCGATCTCGGGACGGCTCGGCAACACGCCCGAGAGCATCTCCCACACCCTGGTGTAGGTCATGCGCTCGTGTGAATGGATCACGCCGTTGTAGAACTCGTAGCTCTTCACGACGCCATTGGCGGTGACCTCCATCTCGCAGACCATCACCAGGCGGTCGACCTCGGGCTTGAGCGAGCAGAGCTCGTTGGAAAGCTCCTCGGGCAACATCGGGATCACGCGCCGCGGGAAATACACGGAGTTGCCGCGCTCGTAGGCCGAGGCGTCGAGAACGTCCTTGGGTTTGACGTAATACGAGACGTCCGCGATCGCGACCCAGAGGCGAAAGTTCTTTCCCTGGCGCTCGCAGTAGACCGCGTCGTCGAAATCGCGCGCGGTCTCGCCGTCGATGGTGACGAAGGCGAGCTTGCGCAAATCCTTGCGGCCCTTGAGGTCCCTCGCCTCCACGGTCTTCGGCAGCTTCTTCGCCGCCTCCATCTCCTGCTTGCTGAACTCGTGCGGGAGATCGTGCTTGCGCAGCGCAATCTCGATCTCCATCCCCGGATCGGCATAGTTGCCGAGGATTTCGATCACGCGCCCGATGGGCTCGGAGCGCGTCGTCGGATATTCGATGATCTCGGCCACCACCACCTGGCCGGATTTCGCGCCCTTGAGGCTTTCGGGCTGGATCAGGATGTCCTGGTTGATGCGCTTGTTCTCGGCGATCACGAAGGCCACGCCCTGCTCGACGAACAGCCGGCCGACCACCTTGTTCACCGCGCGTTCGAGCACCTCGACGATGGAGCCTTCGGGACGCCCGCGGCGATCGAGGCCGACGATGCGCGCAAGCGCGAGGTCACCATGCAGCACCTTGTGCATTTGCTTGGGGCCGAGGAAGAGGTCGTCGCTGCCGTCGTCGGGCTTGAGGAAGCCGAAGCCATCGGGATGGCCTTGCACCTTGCCGCGGATGAGTCCCGCCTTGTCCGGAAGGAGGATATGGCCGCGGCGGTTGCGCAGGATCTGGCCCTCGCGCTCCATGGCGGCTACGCGACGATCGAAGCCTTCCCGTTGTTCGTCGCTGATTGAAAGGGATTCGCGCAGCGTTTCCTCGGACGTGGGCACTCCGGCCTCCGTCAGCACTTCGAGGATTTGCTCCCGCGAGGGGATTTCGGTCGGGTAACGACCCAGGTTATTGGTTTTGATAGACAATCTTCGGTTCATTGGGTAAAATTTATGGTTCTGTAAGGCCCAGATGGCGGAATTGGTAGACGCACCAGTTTCAGGTACTGGCGGGTAACACCGTGGAGGTTCGAGTCCTCTTCTGGGCACCAGTTTCTTTATAGCTCCCGCCCCGTTAAAGTTAGTTCAGGGGCAGAAGAGCCAGCGCGATAGTAGCAGCCGCCGCCCCGCTCCAAGGTGAGGCGCATTGAGCAAACTCTACGAACAGCTGAAAGCGGCAGAAGAGCGCCGCAAGGCAATCGGGCAGCCTTCGGGCCCGGAATCGCCCCAGGCAAGCCCCGACGCCATGATGTTGGAGCTCCAGGCCGAGCTCGACGCGGGCCGTGCCCGCATCGAGAAGGCGGCTGCGGAGTCCTCCACGCGCCGCACTGAAGCTGAAGCCGCGGCCGTCATTGCAGGCGACAGGGCTGCGGACGCGGCCAAGGTCGCCGCCGCCGCATCTCAGGAAAGAGCCACCGCGGACCGTGAAGCCGCGGAAAGCGCCATGCTTCTGGTCGCGACCGAAAGGCGCCTGCTGGAAAACTCCCGCCAATCCATCGAAGCCGACAAGCGGGCTCGCCAGGCCGCAGAAGACCGCGAGCGCGCCGAGCGCGAATTGAAGTCTCTCGCTGAAGAGCGGGAGAAAGCGGACCGCCAGAAGGCCGAGGAAGAAACCGCCCGCGCCGCCGCGGAAGAACGCGCGGCCACCCTCACGGAAGAGCGCGCCGCAGCCCAGGGCCGTGCCGCTGAAGAATCCAGGCGCGCCCTCGACGCGGAGGCCGTCGCCCTCGCCGCCCTGCGCAAGCGCGAGGCCGCCGACAAGACCGCCCTCGAGGCGGATTCACGTGCCGCGCGCAACGCGGAACACATGGCCCGCGTCGCCACGCTTCGCGCCGAAGCCGAAGCGGCCGCGGAAGCGAACGCGCGAGATCGTGCGGAAAAAGCGGAAGCCACTCGTAAATACGCGGAAGAACAACTTGCGGCGCAGAAGGCCACCGCTACTGCACTGAAGGCGCGTATCGAGGCCCATCGTGCCGCCGAGACCGCATCCCGGGAAACCCTCGCCCTCGAGGAGCAGGCCAGGGCCGCGCTCCTCGAAAGCCAGGAGGCCGATGACGAGCTCGCAGCCCAGGCCATCGCCGCCGCGGACGCCGCCACCCAGGCGGCGGAAGCCGCCCAGGCCCGTGTTGAAATGGAGAACGCGCTCAAGCAGGCCGCCGAGGCGCTGCAACAGCAGCACGCGCGCACGGCAGAGGCCGAGGCCAAGCGACTGGAAGCGGAGCACGCCCTCGAGGCGGCCACGCGCGAGCGCACTGCGGCTGAAAAAGCGGCGCGAGTCAGCCAGGAAGCGGCCGCCGCCGCGGAGCTCCAGGCCACGGATGCGGCTGCGCAGCGCCTCGCCGCCGATGCGATGGCCGCGGAAGCCGCGAAGGAAGCCGCGCAGGCCGCCCACGTCGCCATCGAAGCCAGCACCGAGCGCGAACGCCTCGAGCGCGACGCGGAAGCCGCCGCACTTGCCGCATCGAAAGCCGACCGCGAGGCTGAAAGGATGGCGCGCGAAGCCGCCCTCGCCGAGCAGCAGCAGGCGCACGCGATCGAAGCGCGCATCGCCGCCGACCAGGAAAGGGAAGCGGCCGCGCGCGATCGCATCGAGGCCGAAGCCGCCGCTGCGCAAGCCTCGCAGGCGCTCGCCGCCGCGCAGGCCGCGCAGGCGGAAACCGCCCGCACCCTGGCCGATGCCGAAACACTCGCCGCGGAAAAGGAGCGCCTCAACGAGCGTTCACGCCAGGCCGCCGCCATCGCATCGCAAGACCTGCTGCGCGAGGAAAGCCGCGCTGCCGAGGCTGCCGCGGAACGTGCGGCGGCCGCGTCAGGCGCCGCGCACGAAGCGCGCCGCATGCAGGAAATCGAGACCGAATTGAACGACACGCTGCGCAGGCGCCGCGAAGCCGATGCACATGCCGAGTCGCAGGCCATGGCACTTTTCACCGCAGAGAGCACGCAACGCGACGCGCTGGCCGAGCGCGCGCGCGCAGAAAGTGAAGCCCTGCAGGGCGCGCAGCAACGTGTGAACGCGGAGCGCGAAGCGCGCGAGGCGCAGGAAGAGCGCATCCGCCACGAGGAAACCGCTCGTTCGGAGAGCGCGCGCCGCAGCGCCGCCGATGCACAAGCCGAAGCCGAGGCGCGCAAGCGCGCCGAAGTGGAAGCGCAACTGCTCGCCACCGCTGAAGCGCGCATCGCCGCGGACAGCGAAGCAACGCTCAACGCGCAGGGGCTTGCCGAATCCGAGCGCAACGCGGCCGAAATCGCCGCGCAGCGCGAACTGGCGGAAGCCGAGGCCGCGCGAATCGCGGACATCCGCGCGCAAGCCGAACGCGAGGCCGCCGTCGAAACCGAAGCCCGCGCCGCAGCGGACGCGCGCGCGGCAGAAGCGGCAGATGCGCGCGCGCAAGCGGAGCAACGCGCCGCCGCCGAGCTGGCCGATCGCCACGCGGCCGAACTGCGGGCGCAGCAGGCCGCCGCCGCGCTCGCAACTGCTGAAGCCATCGCCGAGAAGGAAGCGCGCAAGCGGGAGCAGCAGGAGCGCGCGCTGGCCGAAGCCTCCGCCGTCCGCCTCACCCAGGAATCCGATGCCACCGGCGCCGCCCACGCGCGCGCGCAGGCGGACCACGAAGCCAACGTCGCTGCCAGTGCGCGTGCGCACGAAGACCAGCTCGCCGCCGATGCCGCCCGCGAGCGCATCGAAGCAGACCTGCGCGCCATCAAGCAGGTCGAGGCCCGCACCGCGGCGGAAAATCGCGTGATTGAAGCGGCCGAGGCCCGTGCCGAAGCCGAAGCCAAGGCGATGGAGATCGCAGGCGCCCTGGTGCAGCAGGAAGAGATGCTCACCGCACGCGCCGAGGAGCGCCGCATCGCCGAAGGTGTCGCCGAGCAGCAGGCGCGGGCCCGCGAGCTGGCCGACCGCGATGCCGCAAACGCCATGGCCAAGCGCCTCGAGGAAGACCGCGCTGCCGACGAAGCCGCCGCTCGCAAGGGCGAAGCCGAGTCGCGCGCAGCGCAGGAAGCCCGCGCGTTTGTCACGCAGGAACAGGAAGCGGCACAGGCAGCGCGGCAGCGCGAGGAATCCGAGCGCCGCGCGATGCAGGAGATCCGCGAGCGCGAAACGGCGGAGCGCGAGCTGCATGAGCAGTCGCGCCTGCGCAGTGAGGCGGAGGACCGCGCCGCGCTGGCGGCGAAGGAACGCGAGGCCGCGCAGAAGGAGCTTGCGCAACAGCTCGAGAAGCGCACCGCCCAGGAAATCGCGGAGACACTCGCGGCGCGCACGCGCGCGGAGCGCGAAACCGCGCTGGCCAAGTCGCACGAGCGCGAGGCCGAGGCGCAACGTGCCCTCGCCAAGGCCGCCAACGAACGCGCTCTCGCCGACGAAAACGCCACCGCCCAGGCACAGATCGCCGCACAAGTCGCGGCCGAGGTCAAACGCGCCACGCGGCAGCACGGAAAAGCCGCAATCAGGGCGTCAACCGCATCGAGTGAGCGCCGGCGCGCGCAATTCGGTCCGTACATTCCCCGCGTCATCGGTGCCGTTGCGGTCGCCGCCATCGCCTGGGGCGCCTGGCAGTACTACCCGCGGCCCAGCCCGGTAGCCCCCGTGGCCGCCGCGAAGCCCGCCATTGCGACCTTCCAGATGGATCGCGAGCTGCGCTCCTACACGCAGCCGCCGGCAGCCCCGCCGACGGCGACTCCCTAGCCGAACGGGTGCCGCAGGACGATCGTCTCTTCGCGATCGGGCCCGGTGGAGATCAAATCGACCGGTGCTTCCACCAGCGCCTCGAGGCGCTTGAGGTAGCTCTGCGCGTTCTTCGGCAGCTTCTCGAACGACTTCACGCCGAAGGTGCTTTCCTTCCAGCCCGGGTGCTCCTCGTAGATTGGTTCGCAGATCGCGAGCGCTTCCGCACCCACCGGCAGGATGTCGCGCGTGCCGCCCAGCGTCTTGTAGCCGACCGCGACACGCACTGTGTCGAGGCCATCGAGCACGTCGAGCTTGGTGATGCAGATGCCCGAGAGCCCGTTGAGCTGCACTGCGCGCTTGAGCGCCGCCGCGTCGAACCAGCCGCAACGGCGCGGGCGCCCCGTGACCGATCCAAATTCATTGCCTTTCACGCGCAGGTGCTCACCCACTTCATCGTCGAGCTCGGTCGGAAACGGACCCGCGCCGACGCGCGTCGCATACGCCTTGGCGACACCCAGCACGTAATGCAGTTGTCCCGGGCCCACGCCGACGCCGGCGGCCGCCTGGCCGGCGACGCAGTTGGAAGACGTGACGTACGGATAGGTGCCGTGGTCCACGTCGAGCAGCGCGGCCTGTGCGCCTTCGAAGAGGATGTTCTTGCCCTCGCGGATCAGCGCGTTCACTTCGCCCGACACATCGGCGACCATCGGCCGCAGCGTTTCAGCGAGCGCCAGCGTTTCGTCGAGCGTCTTCTGGAAGTCGACGGTTGCCGCATGGAAGTAGTTCTTCAGCACGAAGTTGTGATAATCGAGCACCTCGCCCAGCTTGGCCGCGAAACGCTCGCGAGCGTAGAGGTCCTGCATGCGGATGGCGCGCCGCGCCACCTTGTCCTCGTACGCGGGCCCGATGCCACGGCCGGTGGTGCCGATCTTCGCTTCACCCTTGGCGAGCTCGCGCGCCTGGTCGATGGCGACGTGGTGCGGCAGGATCAGCGGACAAGCCTCGGAGATGCGCAGCTGCTTCGCCACGTCGATGCCGGCGCGATCGAGCTCCGCCATCTCCGTCATCAGCGCTTGCGGCGAAACCACGACGCCGTTGCCGATGAAGCACTTCACCTGCGGATGCAGGATGCCCGAAGGAATGAGTCGCAGGATGGTCTTGCACCCCTTGATGACAAGCGTGTGGCCCGCGTTGTGACCACCCTGGAAACGCGCCACACCCGCCACATGGTCGGTGAGCCAGTCGACGATCTTGCCCTTGCCTTCGTCGCCCCACTGGGTACCGATGACAACTACGTTACGAGCCATTTCCCATCCTTCTTCTCGAGCCTTCGATCACAACCCAATTCGTTCACATCGTGTCCCGGCAGGGCGACGATCACGACTTCCCCCCGGGCACGCAAATCCTCGATCGCGCCACGCGCGTCGTCATCAATCGGTGCAAGCACTGCGTGGCGGCCGTTTTCTCCCCTGGGAGAAGGCCCAACCAGCGCTGCCAGCTGCCGCAGGTCCATGGTGAAACCGGTGGCCGGACGCGCGCGCCCGAAGGTTGCGCCGACTTCGTCATAACGCCCGCCGCGCGCGATTGCATCGGGGCTGCCCGGCGCGAAGGCCGCGAACAACAACCCGCTTTCGTAATCGAAGCCGCCCAGCTCCGCGAGGTCCACCGAAATTTCGACGTCCGGCGACTTGCAGAGCTGGGCAAGTTTTTCCAGCTCGGCGAGCGCTCCCTCGACCTTCGCGGGCAATACCTTGCGCGCGCGAGTGATGACCTCCGGCCCGCCATTGAGGGTGGTGAGGATCGCCATGTCGCCGGCAGCCGCGGCGTCCTTCTGCT
>JBDSMR010000098.1:0-12787 GCA_039915735.1 Usitatibacter sp.
CGAAGCGCTGTAACTCTCAGTGCGCGGCGTGTTGCCGGTACGCACCATCTCCACGGTGCCGGAGACCGAAGGCAGCCGCGAAGAGCGCTGCACGCCGTAGATCTCACGTGCGCGCTCCACGTTCAGCACCGCCACGCGCAGGTCCCGGTTGTTCTCGAGGGCCCGGGCGATCAGCACCTTGAGATCGTCGTCGACAAAGAATTCCTGCCACCGACTTGTAACACCGGGGACAGACCCGCTTTTGCCTATTTCTTGAGCAGCCTCGCATTTGCCTATTTGTTGAGCGAAAGCGGGTCTGTCCCCGGTGTTACAAGTTGGCCAGGTGAGGGGCACATCGGGATTGGGGTCAGGCATCGCGGGTTCGAGGGACGCGCACCCGGCAAGGGCGAGCGCCAGGACCAGCGGAATGAGCTTAATCATTGGCGGGGACTCCTGCCGGCGCCGGCATCGCCGGTTGCGGGCGCGGCTTGCGGCGCTCCGCGAACTTCATGATGACGACGAAGAAAAGCGGCACGAAGAAGATGCCGAGGAAGGTGCCGATGATCATGCCGCCCAGCACTCCCGTGCCGATGGCGCGCTGCGCACCGGATCCGGCACCGGTGGCGATGGCGAGCGGCAACACGCCGAAGCCGAAGGCGAGCGAGGTCATGAGGATCGGGCGCAGGCGGTCGCGCACCGCGGCGAGTGTTGCTTCCACGATCTCCATGCCTTCCTCGTAGTAGTGCTTGGCGAACTGGATGATCAGGATGGCGTTCTTGGCGGAGAGGCCGACGGTTGTCAGCATCGCCACCTGGAAATACACGTCGCGGTCCATGCCCCGGAAAGTCGAGGCGAGCACCGTGCCGAGGATACCCAGCGGCACCACCAGCAGCGCTGCCGTCGGCACGCTCCAGCTTTCATACAACGCCGCGAGGCACAGGAACACCACCAGCAGCGAGAGCGTGTAGAGGATCGGCGTCTGCGAGCCGGCCTGGCGCTCCTGGTAGGAGGTGCCGGTCCACTCCATTCCATAGCCCTGGGGAAGTGCGGCCACCAGCCGTTCGACTTCCGCCATCGCGTCACCCGAGCTCACGCCGTCGGCGGCCTGGCCATTGATGTTGATGGAGGCGGTGCCGTTGTAGCGCTCGAGCCGCGGGCTGCCGAATTCCCAGCCGGTCTTCGCGAATGCGGAGAAGGGCACCATCTCGCCTTTGGCGTTGCGCACCGACCACTTGTTGAAGTCTTCGGGCAGCATGCGGAAGGGCGCGTCGGACATGATCAGCACGCGCTTCACCCGGCCG
Source organism: Usitatibacter sp. (assembly GCA_039915735.1). GTDB lineage: Bacteria > Pseudomonadota > Gammaproteobacteria > Burkholderiales > Usitatibacteraceae > Usitatibacter. The sequence continues at coordinate 1,281 of JBDSMR010000098.1, forward strand.
CGATCGATGAAGTCGTCGATGTACTGCCCGCCCCACGCAACGGAGAGCGTGTTGTTCACGTCCGCCATGTCAAGTCCAAGCGCGGCGGCCTTGGCCACGTCGATCTGGATGCGGAACTGCGGCGTGTCTTCCTGGCCGTTGGGGCGCACGTTGGCGAGCAGCTTGTTCTGCGCCGCGGCGCCGAGGAACTGGTTGCGTGCCGCCACCAGGGCGTCGTGCCCGAAGCCGCCGGTGTCCTTGAGGTAGAAGGTGAAGCCGTTGGAGGTGCCGAGCTCCGTCACCGCGGGCGGCGCAAAAGCGAACACCATCGCGTCCTTGATCTGGCTGAAGGCGCCCATGGCGCGGCCTGCAACCGCCTTGACCGAGTCGTTGGGGCCGCGCTCCGACCAATCCTTGAGGTTCACGAAGGCCATGCCGGCGTTCTGTCCGGAGCCGCCGAAGCTGAAGCCCTGCACGGTGAAGATGGACTTGAGCGCGTCCTTCTCCTTCTCCATGTAGTGCTTCTCCACTTTGTACATCGTCTCCATGGTGCGTTCCTGCGTCGCACCCACCGGCGTGTTCACGATGGTGAAGAGCGAGCCCTGGTCTTCGTCGGGAAGGAACGAGGTCGGCAGGCGCAGGAACATCACAACCATCACCGCAGCGAGCGCGGCAAAGATGAGGCCGAAACGCACGGGACGGCCGATCATGCCGCGCACCGCACCCTGGTAACGGCTGCTGCCGCGATCGAACTTGCGGTTGAACCAGCCGAAGAAACCGGTCTCGACGGCGTGGTGGCCCTTTTCGATCGGCTTCAACATGTGGGCGCAAAGTGCGGGCGTGAGGACCAGCGCCACGAGCACCGAAAGAGCCATCGCCGAGACGATAGTCGCGGAGAACTGCCGGTAGATCACGCCGGTGGATCCGCCGAGGAACGCCATCGGCACGAACACCGCCGAGAGGATGACACCGATGCCGACCAGCGCGGAGGTGATCTGGTCCATGGACTTGCGTGTGGCCTCGAGCGGATCGAGGCCTTCCTCACTCATCAGGCGCTCGACGTTTTCAACCACCACGATGGCGTCGTCCACCAGCAGGCCGATGGCCAGCACCATCGCGAACATCGTCAGCATGTTGATGGAGAAGCCGAGCGCGGCAAGAATTCCAAACGTGCCCAGCAGCACCACCGGGACCGCGATGGTGGGGATCAGCGTCGCGCGGAAGTTCTGCAGGAAGAGGTACATCACGAGGAAGACGAGGATCACCGCCTCGATGAGTGTCTTCACCACTTCCTTGATCGAGGCCTTCACGAACGGCGTCGTGTCGAAGGGGATCACGGCCTTGAGGCCGGCGGGGAACTTGGGCTCCAGGCGTTTCACCAGTTCCTCGACGCGTTTCGCCGTATCGAGCGCGTTGGCGTTGGTGGCGAGGTTGATCGCGATGCCGGTGGCTTGTTGCCCGTTGTAGCGGCCGATGACGTCGTAGCTCTCGGCGCCGATTTCGACACGCGCGACATCCCCCAGCTTCACGGTCGATCCGTCAGCCAGGCTGCGCACGATGATGGCGCGAAACTGGTCCGGCGTCTCGAGGCGGCCCTGCGCGGTGACGGTGGCGTTGATCTGCTGGCCGGGAACGGCCGGCGTGCCGCCCAGCTGGCCTACGGCCACTTGCGAGTTTTGTGCGCGCAGCGCGGCGATGACCTGCGCGGTGGTGAGCTTGAAGGTGTCGAGCTTGTTCGGGTCGAGCCAGATGCGCATCGCATAACGCGCGCCGAACACCTGCACGCCACCCACGCCTTCAAGGCGGCTCACCGGCTCCGAGATTGTGGTGTTGAGGTAGTCGGCGATGTCCACGCGGTCCATGCTGTTGTTCTCGGAGACAAAGCCGAGAACCATGAGGAAGCCGGGGTTCGCCTTGTTCACGCGCACGCCCTGGGTCTGCACGATCTGCGGCAGCAGGGGCAGGGCGGCCTGCAGCTTGTTCTGCACCTGCACCTGCGCGATGTCGGGGTTGGTGCCCGACTGGAACGTGAGGGTGACCTGCGCGCTGCCGTTGGAAGCGCTGGTCGACGACATGTAGATGAGCCCGTCGAGGCCGGTCATGTTCTGCTCGATGATCTGCGTGATCGAATCCTCGACCACTTTGGCGGAAGCACCGGGATAGGTTGCGCCGACGGAGACTGTCGGTGGCGCGATGGTGGGATAACGCGAGATCGGCAGCTGCGTGATCGAGATCGCGCCCGCCACCATGATGAGGATGGCAATCACCCACGCGAAGATGGGCCGGTCGATGAAGAAACGTGCCATGGCGGGCTCCTATTTCTTCGCCGCCGCGGCGGGGTTTGTGGCGGCGCCCGGAGGAACGCCCTTGGCGGTTGCGCCCGGCTTCACCTTTTGCACACCTTCCACGATCACGCGATCCCCGGCGACGAGGCCTTCTTCCACCAGCCATTGGTCATCCACTGTCTGGCTCACCTTCACGGCGCGCGTCTCCACCTTGTTGTCATTGCCCAGCAGCAGTGCCACTGCGTTTCCCTTGGGGTCGCGCGTGATGCCGCGTTGTGGCACGAGGATGGCGTTTTCACGCACCGCGTTGCCAAGCACCGCACGCACGAACGCGCCCGGCATCAGCACATTGCGCGGGTTCGGCACAATGATGCGCAGGAGGTAGCTGCCGGTGGCGGGGTCCACCGTCACGTCGGAGAAGGTGAGCTTGCCCTTGTGTTCGTAAGGCGTGCCATCTTCCAGCAGCAGGGTCACCGGCGTGTTGGCTTCCTGGGCCTTGCCACTCGCCAGTTGCTTGCGCAGCGCAAGCAACTCGCCACTCGACTGCGTGACATCGACATACATCGGGTCGAGTCGCTGCACCGTTGCGAGGGCCGCGGCCTGGTTGGCGGTGACCAGTGCGCCCTGGGTGACACTGGACTTGCCGATGCGCCCGGTGATGGGGGATGTGATGCTGGCGTATCCCAGCAGCACGTCGGTGCGCGCGAGCGATGCGCGTTGTGCGGCGACCTCGGCCTGCGCCTGGCGCAGCGCGGCAACGGCGTTTTCGTTGTCCTGCTTGCTGACGGCCTCGATCTTCGCGAGTTCGGCAGTGCGCTCGGCGTTGAGCTTCGCGGCATTGAGAGTTGCATCGGCGCGCGCGACCTGTGCCTTGGCGGCGACCACGTCTGCGTTAAGCGTGGCGTCGTCGAGCTTGTAGAGCATCTGGCCTTTTTTCACCAGGCCACCTTCGGTGAAGGTCCGTTCGCGCACCAGGCCCGTGACCTGCGGGCGAACCTCGGCGACCACGTAGGGGCTGGTACGGCCCGGCAATACGCGAGTGAGGGTTACCGTTTTCGCTTGCAGGGTGACGACGCCCACTTCCGGAACCGGCTGGGCGGCGGGGGCCGGGGCGGTTTTGGAACAGGCGGTGAGGATAGATACGGCGGCGATCAGGGCCAGGGAGCGGATGTAAGTCATTGAAATCTCGGGGTTCAGTTTGTTTTTTGGCAGGATTTATTCAAAGAATGAACGTTCATTCACTATTTGTCAACTCGGCACCAGGTGTGGACGTCTATAAAATCGTCGCGTGCCCGATTTTTCGAATCTCATTTGGCAATCCCTGAGCGGTACCCAGGCGCCGCTCACCCTCGGTAACGCCAACGCGCGACGCTTTGCGCCGAGTTATCCGCCGATGTTCGGCTTTGCAGATCCCGCGAATCCCGACATCGAAGTGCTGCGCGAACACTGCACGGCAGGTGATGTTTTGTGGTGTTCGGAATGGCGCGGCCCGGTTACCGAAGGTTGGACGGTCGAGATCGAAGGCTCCATGTTCGCGATGGTATGGCAGGCGCCCGAACCACATGTCGACGAGGATATGCCGGTGCGGCGTCTTGGTCCCGCCCACGTGGATGAGATGGTGGCGTTGGCAGCACTCGCGAAGCCCGGTCCGTTTGCCTCGCAACCGATGGCGATGGGCGAGTGGCACGGCATCGTGGAGGACGGACAACTCGTCGCGATGGCAGGTGAACGCCTGCAGGCAGGCGCATTGCGAGAGGTAAGCGGCGTCTGCACGCTGCCCAGTCATCGCGGCCGCGGTTATGCGCGCTGCCTGATGGAGACCGTCGTGCGTTCGCAATTGCGGCGCGGGCTCACGCCTTTCCTGCATGTGTCGGCCACCAACGTCCAGGCGATCGAGCTCTACTCGCGCATGGGTTTCGTGAAGGTGCACGAAGCCGCGATGCGCGTGGTTCGCTTCGACGGCTGAACGTCACTCCATCGGCAGGAAACCTTCGACGGAAAGGTAACGCTCGCCGGTGTCGTAGTTGAAGCCGAGCACGCGGCAGCCCGCCGGCAACTCCTTCAGCTTCTGGGCAATGGCGGCCAGCGTGGCGCCTGACGAGATGCCGACGAGGATGCCTTCTTCCTTCGCGCAGCGGCGCGCCATCTCCTTCGCGTCGTCAGGCGTGACCAGGATGATGCCGTCGAGCACCTTGGTATCCATGATGGCGGGAATGAAGCCCGCGCCGATGCCCTGGATGGCGTGAGCGGAATGCGTCCCGCCGGAAAGCACCGGCGAGAGTGTCGGCTCTACCGCGAAGACCTTGAGATTCGGCCAAGCCTTCTTGAGCGCCCTGGCGCAACCGGTGATGTGGCCACCGGTGCCGACGCCGGTGATGATTGCGTCGAGGCCCTCGGGAAAGTCCACAAGGATTTCCTTCGCCGTCGTGTTCTCGTGCACCGCAACGTTGGCCGGATTCTCGAACTGCTGCGGCATCCAGCTGTTGGGAGTGGCGGCGACGATTTCCTGCGCCTTCGCGATTGAACCCTTCATGCCTTCGGCCTTGGGCGTGAGGACCAGCTTGGCGCCGTAAGCGAGCATCAGGCGCCGGCGTTCCACCGACATGCTGTCCGGCATCACGAGGATGCAGCGGTAGCCTTTTACCGCCGCCGTCATCGCGAGACCAATGCCGGTGTTGCCGGACGTGGGTTCAACAATCGTGCCGCCGGGTTTGAGCTTGCCGCTTTTTTCGGCGTCTTCGACCATTGCCAGGCCGATGCGGTCCTTGATCGAGCCGCCCGGGTTGGCGCGCTCGCTCTTGATCCACACCTCGCTCTTGCCGAACAGGCGGTTGATGCGGATGTGCGGCGTGTTCCCAATGGTGGCGAGGACGTTTTCGGCTTTCATGGCGGCTCCCGTTGAAGTGTTCGAAGCCTACCGGAAAGAGGTCACTGGTGCGGCAATCGCATCCTGAATCTGCCCAGCAGCACGCATCCCGCAAAAAGCAGCATCATGGCCGCGGCGTTTTCCCTGATTCGCTGGCGCAGACCGAGAGAGCTGGGAGACCAACTGGGTAATGGGATGACGAAGGTGGATTAGACTGGATCGATGAAAATCGGAATGATCGGCCTCGGCCGCATGGGCGCCAACATGGCGCAACGCCTGATGAAGGCTGGACACGAACTCCATGTGTTCGACCCCAACCCCGAACCGCGCGCGCTGCTGGCGGACAAGGGCGCAACACCCGTGGAGTCACTCGTAAAGCTGGTCACCTCGCTGCCCACGCCACGTGTGGTGTGGGTGATGGTGCCCGCGGGTGAAATCACCGAAAACACGCTGGCCGATCTTTCGGCGCTGCTGGTAGCGGGCGACACCATCATCGAAGGCGGCAACTCAAACTACAAGGACACGCAACTGCGCGCCATGGCGTTCGCGGATCGCGGCATCCAGTACGTCGATGTCGGCACCAGTGGCGGCGTCTGGGGTCTGGAGAATGGCTACAGCCTGATGGTGGGCGGCGATGAACAGGCAGTGGAGCGCCTGCGTCCCATCTTCGAGGCGTTGGCGCCGGCGAAGGACCGCGGCTGGGGACGCGTGGGCCCCAGCGGGGCAGGGCACTTCACCAAGATGATCCACAACGGCATCGAATACGGAATGATGCAGGCCCTCGCCGAGGGTTTTTCGATCCTGCAGCACAAGAAGGACCTCGATCTCGACCTGCACCAGGTCGCGGAGATCTGGCGCGAAGGCAGCGTGGTGCGCTCGTGGCTGCTGGACCTCACCGCCGCCGCGCTGAAGGAGAACCCTTCGATGGACGGCATCGCGCCGTACGTGAGCGATTCGGGCGAAGGGCGCTGGACCGTGCAGGAGGCCATGGACCTCGACGTGGCCGCGCCGGTCATCACGCTCTCCTTGCTGGCGCGCTTTCGCTCACGCGACGACGAGTCCTATTCGGACCGCCTGCTCGCCGCCATGCGCAACCAGTTCGGCGGGCACGCGATCAAGAAAGGTTGAGGCGGCGCACGATCTCGTCGACGAGCGCATCAGCGGGTTGCTCGATCGAAAGCGCGATGGCCGGCTCGTCATTGCCGGGCTCCTCGAGTGTCTCGAACTGGCTCGCCAGCAGCGATGGCGGCATGTAGTGACCGGTGCGTCCGGCCAGGCGCGCCGCGACGGTGTTGAAGTCACCTTGCAGGTAGACGAAACACACGTCCTTGTGACCCCGGGCGAGGCGCTCGCGGTAGGAGCGCCGCAGCGCGGAGCAGGCCACGACGCAGGGTTTTCCGGCCCGCCGCGATGAATCCACCCAGTCCGCAATCGCGTCCAGCCAGGGCCAGCGATCTTCATCGGTAAGCGGCGTGCCGCCTTGCATCCTGGCGACGTTGGCTGCGGAATGGAACGTGTCGGCCTCGGCGAAGTCGAATGCAAGCCTGGCCGCCAGCATCGACGCGACTGTGGATTTTCCGCAGCCGGAGACACCCATGACGATGACGGCGAAGGTTTCAGGCACGCTGAACTTTAACCGAGTCGCCCTACCGGAGTTTCCCATGCGAACCAGGACCGCCATTGCGGCATTTCTTTCACTCGTCGCCTCATCCGCGGTATTCGCGCAGACGCTCAATTGCCGCGTGCTGATCAGCGGCACCGGCACCGCCCAGCACAACTCGGACATCGTGGTTGCGCCTTCTGCGCTCGTCACGCTTGAAGCGCACTGCATCGGCGGCGCGGCGACAACTTATGTGTGGAGCACCGGCGCCACAACCCCGTCGATCAACGCCACGGCCCCAGCCTCCGAGGGCTCCACCCAGGGCTACACGCTGACGGTGACCCAGAACGGGCAGCAACAGACCGTTCCTGCCATCGTCCGCGCGGCGGCCGCCGGCACGCCGGTGTGCACGCTCGCGCGAGACCCCGCGGGCCCGGTCCCCGTCTTCACGACGGTGCGAGTCACGGCGAACTGCGATTCGGCAACCGCGTACAGCTGGACTGGCGGTTACGATGTTCGCGGCCAGGGCCAGTTCAGCGTCGTGCATGTGAATGTCGTCAACGATCCCACCGGCCTCGCGGTTCCCATCGATGTCTTCGGGAGCAACGCCAACGGTGCCGGCGCTACCGCCGGCACGACGATGAACTACACGCTCGCAGCGCCCTCCTGCCGCATCGTGGCGAATCCGGCGGGTACCATCGCGCCGCTCGCCGCCGTCACCCTCACCGCGCAATGCGATGGCGCGCCAACTTCCTATGTCTGGTCGAACGGTGCCACCGGCGCCTCGATGACGGTGAACCTGGCTTCCAGCACCGGCTACAGCGTCACCGCTTCCAACGCCACTGGCGCCGGCATGCGCGTCGACCATGTCGTCGGCGTTTCCGGCGACGCACCGACGCTGCTCAACTACACCGGGCACTGGTGGGGTGGCCCCTCCGAGGATGGCTGGGGCATGACCCTCAACCAGCACGGCGAGAAGATCTTCGGCGTGATCTATTTCTACGACGCCACAGGTGAACCCACCTGGGCGGTGATGCCGGCCGGTTCGTTCAACGCCAACAAGACCGCATATACGGGCGAGCTCTACCAGCCACAGGGCGCCCCGCGCTCCGACTACGATCCGAACCAACTCGTGGTGGGCGCGCCCAGCGGCACCATGACGCTCACTTTCACCAACGCCACCACGGCGACGGCGAGTTATCGCCTCGGCTATTCGCAATTCGATCCGAGTGGCCGTTCGATCACCACCTATGGGCAGAAGAGCATCTCGCCGCTGATCGTCAACTCCGGCGCGAACCCGCAGGGCGTGAACGTGGCCGACATGTGGTGGGGCGGCGCGCTGCAGAACGGCTGGGGCATCAGCATCAACCAGCGTTCCAGTCAGCTCTTCAATGCCTGGTTCACGTACGGGCGGGATCGCCGGCCGGCGTGGTTCATCTTCAGCGGCGACACCTGGACCAGCAACACCATCGCGGGCAGATTGTTCCGCGTGACCGGCGCCCCGTTCCTAGGGGTTCCCTACAGCCCCAGCGCCAAGTTCAGCACCGACGTGGGTCCGGCGTCCTACACCTTCAGCACGCCCGCCGATGGCGCATTCAATTACAGCGTCAACGGTGAAACCGGCGCCAAGCAGATCATGCGGCAGGAGTTCTAGGGAGCTGGTCTGGCTCACTTGGCCTGGACCATCACCAGCCACTGGCCGTTGCGGCACATACCCGCGGCCTTTGGCTGCGAAAATTTCGTGGCATCCACGGAGGCGAACGCGGTTGATTCGCACGCGTCTTCGCGATTGGCTTCCCAGTTGCAGTCGAGCTTTGCGGAATCGCTGGACATTCGAGTCTTCCAGCAGAACATCGCACCGGTGGGCGAGCTCGTGGCTGCCACGTAGGTGGTGGGCGTGGTGGAACAGCCGGCGAGCATGACCAGTGTGAGTGCGATGGAACAGGCGAGCAGTTTCATGCGAACGTCTCCAGGGTTGTGGGACCACTGGATACATTGAGGCCGCAGCCCGCCGAAGTTCCAGCCGCCAGGCGGCTTTCCGGTTACGGATCGTCACGGCCATCACCATGAGTGTCGGCGAGGAGCCACCGGCATCCGCTGCGACACCATGGGCGCTCGAGCTTGTTCCTCTGGACGGAAAGGCGTCCGCGTTCTACAGTGCGGCCGATGAACGCCATCCGCATGCTCGTCCTCGCCTTTTCCGCTGCTTCCTCCCTTGTTTTTTCCGCCGAACGCACTTTCATCACGGCGGATCGCCTGCTCGACGTGCGCACCGGGACGTATGTTGACCGTCCCGTGATTGTTGTCGAGGAGGGAAGGATTGTTGAAGTCCGCACCAGTGGCCCGGTGCCGACGGAGGGCAAGGTCATCCGCCTCGAAGGCATGACACTGCTGCCGGGCCTCATCGACATGCACGTGCACCTGGACAGCGACCCGACCTATGGTGGCTACACCGGATTGCAGTTCACCGACCGCTTCTGGTCGGTGCTTTCGGTGAAACACGCGGAGTCCACCCTGCGCGCCGGTTTCACCACCGTGCGCAATGTGGGCTCGGATGACTGGAACGACGTCGGCCTGCGGCAGGCCATCGATGAAGGCAAGGTGCCGGGGCCGCGGGTGATCACGGCGGGTTACGCGATTGGCGCTACTGGCGGACATTGTGATTCCACCTTCTTTCCGCCGTCCTTCGAGCGCAAGAACCCCTACAACTTCGACGGCCCCGATGAGGCGCGCAAGCGCGTGCGCGAGGTGCGCAAGTACGGCGCGCAGGTGATCAAGATCTGCGCGACGGGTGGGGTGTTCTCGCGCAATACCGAGCCGGGGCAGCAGCAGCTCTCGCTGGTGGAGATGAAGGCCGTGGCGGACGAGGCGCACATGTGGGGCCTCAAGGTGGCCGCGCATGCGCATGGCACCTCCGGCATCAAGGACGCCATTCGCGCCGGTATCGACACCATCGAACACGCGAGCCTCATCGACGCCGAAGGCATCGCGCTGGCGAAGGAGAAGGGCGCCTGGCTTTCGATGGACATCTACAACACCGAATACACGCAGGCCGAGGGTGCGAAAAACGGCACGCTGGAAGACAATCTGCGCAAGGACCGCGACATCGCCGACCTGCAGCGCGAGAACTTCCGCAAGTCAGTGGCGGGCGGTGCGCGTCACGTGTTCGGCACCGACGCCGGCATCTACCCACACGGCGACAACGCCAAGCAGTTCCGCTGGATGGTGAAATACGGCATGACACCGATCGAGGCCATTCGCACAGCAACGCTTAATGCCTCGATGGCGCTAGGGCGCGAGGATGTCGGCGTGGTGGAGAAGGGCCGCTTAGCGGACCTGGTGGCGGTGAAGGGTGATCCGCTTTTGGACATCACCGTGCTCGAGCACGTTTCCACCACCATCAAGGGTGGGGTGGAGTACAAGCCCTCAAGGTAAAAACTGGTGTCAGACACGACTTTTGCAGTTGGCGGCACGAAGCCGCCTCGTTGCAAAAGTCGTGTCTGACACCAGTTTTATTTCCCCAGCAGCTCCTCGATCTTCGCCGTCATCTGCGGCGAATCCGGTTCGACCTTGGAGGGATAACTGCTGATCATCTTGCCGTCGCGGCTGATGAGGTACTTGTGGAAATTCCAGCCAGGCCGCTGCCCCGTGGCCTTGGCGAGGCCGTCGTAGAACGGCGAGCCACCAGGCTTCACGACCTCGGTCTTTCCGTACATCGGAAATTTCACCGCATAGGTGCGATCACAGAAATCAGCGATTTCCTTTGCGCTGCCGGGTTCCTGGTTGCCGAAGTCGTTGGACGGGAAGCCAAGCACCACCAGGCCGCGCGACTTGTAGCGCCGGTTGAGCGCCTCGAGTCCCTTGTACTGGGGCGTGAAGCCGCAGTAGCTGGCGGTGTTCACCACCAGCACCACCTTGCCCGAGTATTCGCAGAGGTTTTCCTTTTCGCCGAGGATGTTCACGACTTCATGCGACAACACGGCGGGGCATTGCGCCGCCAGTGCTATTCCGGACGCCATCAGCGTCATTCCCGCGAAGGCGGGAATCCAATTTATTTTCATTCTGGTATCAACTCCAAAAACTCCCGCGCTTCCTTCATCGAATCGGTGGTCCGCAGCGGCGCACCGCGATTTGCCGCCGTGTCCTCCAGCGTCTTGGTGAACATGTTGGCAGCAGCGACCACAACCGCCATGCGCAACGCGCCGCGGCTTTGCGTGGACAGTTGCGTTGCGAGTTCGAAGCGATCGGCAATCGAAACCAGCGTGGTGATGGCGCGGCCGTCGACGAGGATGCGGGAGATGCCTTGCTCGGTGCACGCCTCGATCACGCGCGCCATCCCTTCCTTCGCCTGGATGTAGTCAAATACACCACCGGCATGGACCAGCAAATGATCCGGGCGGCTTTCGAAACGTAGCTCCATCAGCAATCATACTGCGAAGACCCATGAATACAACCGCGCGCGGCCCCATCGCCTTCGTCACCATCACGTTGATCGCCGTGAGCGTGCTTGCTTCGCTGCCGAGCATGCTCAACAGCAACATGGTGCTGGTGCCTTTCCTGATCGCCACTCCGGGATCGGAAGGATTTACCGACATCCTTTCGGGCCAGGTGTGGCGGCTGGTGACGCCGATTTTCCTGCACTTCGGCATCCTGCACATCCTCTTCAACATGCTGTGGCTCTGGGACCTCGGCCGCATCATCGAGTGGATCCGCGGGCGGGGGTTCCTGGCGGGTTTTGTCGCAGCCACGGGCATCGGCGCCAACGTGGCGCAATACG
>JBDSMR010000131.1:0-7727 GCA_039915735.1 Usitatibacter sp.
GGTATTCGAGCGTCATGCGCAGCATCGATTCGGCCACGCCCAGCAACTCCGCGGCGACCGCGACGTTGCAACGGTCCGCCACGTCGCAGATCGCTTCGGTCGTGACCGTCGGTCCCGACGCGCGATGAGCGGGACTCACGACGACATCCTTGAACTCCACTTCTGCGCTCGAGGTGCCGTCAATGCGCCCTTCACTGCGCAGCGCGACGCCCGCCTCCCCCGCCGGCACCCAGCAGATCACCGGACCTTCGGCGGAGCTGGCGGTGACGAGATAACCATCGGCGCAGGCCGGCACGACAAACCGCTTGCGTCCCGTGAGACGTGCCTGGTTGCCGGTGATCGAAAGTGTTGTCTTGTACGCCCCCGGCAGCTCGTAGCCTTCTTCCTGCCACGCGAGCGCCGCGATCAGTTCTCCCGAAGCGATGTCGGGCAGCAAGCTCTGGCTCAGCGTGGAGTCCGGCGCAAGCGACAGCAGGCCCACGGCACCCACCGCGACCGGCACCACCGGCTCGGGCCCCAGCCCGGGCGCGAGTTCCTGCAGCATCGCCGCCATGTCTGCGAGCGAGAGGCCCACTCCGCCGTGAGCTACCGGCGCCAACGCGCCGATGCAACCGAGCGCCGCCAGCTCGTTCCAGTGCGCGCGGTCGTAACCGGGTTGGGTGCCGCGCAGCGCGCGCACGCGGGAGCGCGCGCCGTGGCGCGAGAGAAAGCTCCGGATGCTGTCGCGCAGGAGTGCGCCGTGGTCGTCGGCCGACATCGCTAGAGGACGTATTTGCTCTCGGATTCGCGGATCTCCGCGAGGCCGACGAGATCGTTGAACTGGGATGGCGGCACCAGGTCGCCGCCGATGAGATTTTCGGTGGTGCCGGTTTTCGCAATCGCTTCGAGCGTGCGTTGCATGGCCCGCGCCGTGGCCAGGATCAGCGACGTGGGATAGATCACAAGCGGCACGCCCATGTGTTGCAGATCCGCCGGCGCAATCATCGGCATCGTGAGGCTCTCGGCGTTGAGGTAGACCATCGGGCCCGGCGCGCGCTTGAGGATGTCCTCGGCGCCGGCGCGGTCGTAAGGCCCGAGGGCCATCAGCAGGTCCGCACCCGCTTCCCTGTAGCGGGCGAGGCGCTCGAGGGCGGCTTCCTTGCCCTGCCCTGCCAACGCGTCGGTGCGCGCGATCACCAGCAGGTTGGGGTCGGTGCGTGCGTCCACTGCTGCCTTGATCTTCCCGACCATTGCATCGATGCCGACGATTACCTTGCCGGGCATCGAGCCACATTTCTTCGGCAGTTCCTGGTCTTCGAGTTGCAGCGCCGCGATGCCGGCACGCTCCAGCGAGCGCACGGTACGCATCACATTGATGGCGTTTCCGTAGCCCGTATCCGCATCGGCGATCACCGGAAGGGTTGTAACGTCGGCGATCTGCTCCAAACGATCAGCAATTTCAGCGAAACTCAGCAATCCGATATCAGGCTTGCCGAAGGTCCCCTCGATGGCGTACCCCGAGACATACACCGCCCTGAAACCCGACAGCTCAATGAGCCGCGCGCCGAGGCCATCTCCGGTGCCGGGGGCGACTACGATGCTCCCTTTGCCCTTCAGGCTGGCAGCAAAGGCGGCGCGTTTCTGGGCGGTGGTGACGATGGAAATCTCTCCAAACCCGGGGAAGGGGCATCCTAGCAAATCTGTTCGCAAGCTTGTCAACAATCTTGTAAATTAGCACCTATAAGGCATCCCACAAAGAGCCCATTCATGCAAATCATTGATTCATCGGTTGAAATTGAACACTCCAGCCTCGATGCCGTGATTGAAGCGCTGCGGCGCCGCATCTGCGGTGGCGCCCTGAAGCCGGGAACACGGCTGCAGGAGTTCGCCCTGGCCGAGGAATTCGGGGTTTCCCGTGTGCGCATCCGCGACGCCCTCCTCGCACTGCAGCAAAGGGGGCTGGTGGACCGGCAGAAGAATCGCAGCGCGGTGGTGACCCGGCTCGACCTGAAGGGGGTCTTCGAAATCCTGGAACTGCGGGAAAACCTCGAAGGCCTTTGCGTCCGGCTCGCCACCGAGAACCGACCGCCGGAGTCATGGCAGTACCTGGTCGACCTTTTCGAGGGGCCGATGGTGCGTTATGCCGAGGACGGCAATTTCGAGTCCTACCTCGGGGAGGTGGAGCGCTTCCGCTCCGACTGCAACGCGGCCGCGGCCAACAGCATCCTCGACGAGATGCTCGGCATCCTTCGCGACCGCACGCGCAACATCGTCGACCGCACCACCATGCTGCCCGGGCGCATCCAGCAGGGCGTGAAGGAGCTGCAACTCGTGGTGGCCGCCATGCGCCGCGGCGACGGCGCAGAAGCCGAGCGACTGCGCCGCGAGAACATCCGCAGCCAGCGCGCTTTCGTCCAGCGCTACCAACACTTCCTGCTGTGAGCCTGTTTCCCCCGCCACCGGTGATCGCCGCCGAAGTGTTCGCGCGCGTGCCTGATGCGCTGCGCAAGCCTGGCCGCTGCGCCTGGGGCGACGCCAACAACGGCATGCGGCCAACCGAGTGTTTCCTCGAGGGACCGGTGTTCGATCGCGAGGGCAACCTCTACGTGACCGACATCCCCTACGGCCGCATCCTGCGCGTGGACGCCGCGGGAAAGTTCGAGCTCATCGCCGAATACGACGGCTGGCCCAACGGCATGAAGATCCACAAGGACGGGCGCATCTTCATCAGCGATTACAAAAACGGCATCCTCGCGCTCGAACCCTCGACCGGGAAGATCAGCGAGGTGGTCACGCATCGCGCGAGCGAATCGTTCAAGGGCGTGAACGACCTCTACTTCGCGGACAACGGCGACCTCTACTTCACCGACCAGGGGCAGACCGGGCTGCAGGATCCCACCGGGCGCGTGTACCGCTATACCGCAGCCGGGCGGCTCGAGTGCCTGCTCGATACCGTGCCCAGTCCCAACGGCATAACGCTCAATGGCGCGCAGAACCTGCTGCTGCTGGCGGTCACGCGTGGCAACTGCATCTGGCGCGCACCGATCCTCGCCGACGGCAGCCTCTCGAAGGTCGGGCTCTTCATCCAACTCTCGGGCGGCATCGGCCCCGACGGCATCGCCATCGACGAGCAGGACAACCTGGCCATCGCTCACGCGGGCCTGGGAGGCGCCTGGCTCTTCAGCCGCCAGGGCGTGCCGCTCGCCTTCGTCAAATCCCCGCTGGGCGAATTCACCACCAACCTCGCGTTCGGCGGGCCCGAGCGCCGCGACCTTTATATCGTCGAGTCGGGCAGCGGGACCATCGTGCGCGCGCGCATGGATGTCCCCGGACGCCGCCACTACTCGCACCACTGAGGAGAATTGATGTTTTCGTTTGAATTTCCGGAGGACGGGGCCGCGGTGGTCATCGGTGGCACCGGCGGCATCGGCCGCACCATCTGCACGCGGCTGGCCCAGGCCGGCGCAAATGTCGCCTTCACCTATCGCAAGCAGGCGGACGTGGCGAAAGAGGTTGAGGCCGGCGTGCGCGCGGCGGGCAAACGCACGATGTCCACGACGCTGGAAGTAACCGACGTCGCCTCCGTCGAAGCCGCTTTCGAGAAGTTCAAGGTGGAGTTCGGCCGCATCCACTCGGTGGTCTACACGACCTCGCTCGAAATTCCGCAGCAATGGATCAGCAAGGTCGAGCCCGCGCAGATGGCAGAGGCGCTGCAAGTGAACGTCATGGGCCTTTTCCACGTGATGAAGTCGGCCATTCCACTGCTGCGCGGCGGCGGCAGCTTTGTCACCGTCACCACGTCCGCGACCAGCCGTTATCCGCGCCGCGACGTGCTTTCCGCGGTTCCCAAATCCGCGGTCGAGATGCTGACGATGGCGGTGGCGAAGGAGGAGGGCCGTTACGGAATACGCGCAAACTGCGTCGGACCCCATTTGATCGAAGCGGGCGGCGGCACTCGCGTGTTGCACCAGGTGACGCCAGAGATCATCGCGCAGATGAAACGTGACATCCCGCTGCAGCGCTTTGGCCAGCCGAACGAAGTGGCCGATGCCGTGGTGTTCCTCGCCTCGCCGCTTTCAGGATTCATCACCGGGCAGCGGCTCGTGGCCGACGGCGGCTGGCAGCTCTAGGAGAACAAACGATGGGACACACGCTCGCGCAGAAAATCATCGCACGCACCAGCGGTCGCGATTCCGTGGAGATCGGCGACGTGGTGATCTGCGAACCCGATCTCTTCGAGACCATCGACCTGGTGATGCCGCACTACATCAACACGCTGCTGGCCGAAGGCTTCAAGGGTTTCCGTTATCCAGACCGGATCATCGTCTTCGCTGACCATGAGGTGCCTTCGCAGACTCCGCAGGCGGCGATGCTCAAGAAGAAACTGCGTGGCCAGCTCGACGAAATGGGCATCACGAATTTCTACAGCGAGGGGCGCCACGGCATCAGCCACCAGGCGATCGTCGAACGCGGGCATGTGCTGCCCGGCATGCTCGTGACCGGGCCGGACACACACATTCCCACTCTCGGCTGCGTCGGCGCGCTGGCCCCACCGCTGAACTACGAAGCCATCCAGGCGATGGCCACGGGCGAGACCTGGCTGCGCGTGCCCGAGACCATCCGCATCGAGCTCACCGGCAAGCCGGGTCCGGGCGTGATGAGCCGCGACATCGCACAGTGGATCATCGCGAAGCTTTCACCCGAACGCTGCGACTACCGTGTGCTCGAATACGGTGGCCCCGCGCTGGCCTCGCTCGACATGGATGCGCGCATGACACTGTGCAACGTGGCGATCGACGTGAGCGCCAAGACCGCGATCTGCGAGCCCGACCAGGTGACGCTCGACTACCTGCGGCCGCGTACCAACGCCGCGCTTTCGATCCTGCGCAGCGATCCCGATGCCGCCTACGAAAGTGTGTTCCACCAGGACTTGAGCGAACTCGAGCCGATGATTGCCGCGCCGCCTTCGCCCGAAAACGTGATGCCGATCTCAAAGCTGGCGGGCATCAAGGTGGACCAGGTGTATCTCGGCTCGTGCGCCGGCGGACGCATGGAGGACCTGCGCGCTGCAGCGGCGGTGATCCGTGGGCGCAAGGTGCATCCGCGCGTGCGCATGCTGGTGATCCCGACTTCGCAGGAGATCTTTGCCAATGCCGCGCGCGAAGGTTTGCTGGATGCCTTCATCGACGCGGGCGCAGTGGTCAACGGTCCCAGTTGCGGGCCCTGCTACGGCAATCTCGCGCCGCTGGTGGAAGGCGACGTCTGCATCGGCACCGGCACCACCAACATGCCGGGGCGCATGGGCAGCACTGCGGCATCCATTTATCTCAGCAATGCGGTCACCGCCACGGCGGCGGCCATCGCGGGCGAGATCATCGATCCGCGCGAAATCTTCGGGAGGCGCTGATGCAGTGGAACTGGCGCGGCAAGGCGTGGGTGTTCGGTGACGACGTGCCGAACGACAATGGGTTCATGCCGATCAGCTTCGTGCGCTCGCAGGTCTACGACGCTGCCGTGCTGGCCAGGAGCGCGTTTGCGGACCTCGATCCGACGCTCGCGCCGAAAATCGCGCCGGGCGACATCCTGGTGGGTGGCAAGAACTTCGGGCGAGGGAACCCGCACGTGCAGGGCTTCCTCGGGTTGAAGGGGCTTGGTGTCGGCGTGCTCGCTGAATCGATGTCGCGCGGACCGCTGCGCGCCTGCGTGAATGCGGGCGTGCCGGTGCTGGTTGCACCGACGCTCAGGGAATTCGCGCAGAACGGCGACCTGCTGGCGGTGAATTTCGAGACCGGATTGGTCGCGAACGAGACGCGCGGCACCTCGCTGCAGCTACCTCCGTTGCACGACCTGATGCGCGCGATCATCGGGGCAGGCGGTGGACTGGAGTTTTCCAAGCGGAGGCTGGGCCTGTAAAATCAGGGTGCGTCCCCGGTTTTAGTTTTAGGCAAAAAAAACGCCGCATCCGGATACCGGATCGGCGCCAAATCAACGGGCCTACAGGAGTGGAGGCTCGTTCAGGGGTTCGGGGTGTTGCTCAGTTCGCGTCGGGGGGCAACGTGGGCGCGGCAGCTTCGTGGGGACCCTGCTCCTTCCAGTCGTCAGCCACGTAGGCGGTGGCCATTCCGGCGGCAAGGACCGCAGCTTCCAGCGAATTCAGCACGTGTTCCATGGTTCTCTCCTATTCGGCGCGCCCAACGCATTGCACACGTCGCACTTTAGGCGGTGAGCAAGTCAGCGGTGCCATTGAAAACCGTACGGAACGTAGTTCCTTTAGACCGGGTCAAACCGAATGCGCAACCACAGAAAAGCGACCTCATGACCGAACCCCAGATCACCTATCGCGGCATGTCTCACTCTCCCACCATGGACGCTCGTATCGTCGAGCTCACCGCCAAGCTCGAGGCGTTTCATCCCAAGATCACGCATTGCCACGTCGTCATCGACGCGGCGGACAAACACAAGCGCAAGGGCAACCTGTTCGAGGTTCGCATCGACATGCATGTGCCTGGCCGGGAAATCGTGGCCCGCGAGCAGAGCGAGGATGCGTATGCAGCGATCACACACGCGTTCGACGTGGCTTATCGCCAGCTCGAGGAAGACATCCGCATCAAGCGCGGCGAAGTGAAGCAGCACCACAGCCGCGTCGAAGGAGGACCACCCGATGAAACCTGAACGAAGCGCACCCGTCCTTCCCAAACGAGACACGGGCGTTCGCAGCGCCAACGACGAGGTTGATCTCTATCGCATGACGGCGAAACCGCCGGAAGGCACGGCGTGTCCGAAGTGCAAGGCGTCGTTCCACAACGGCCGCTGGACGTGGCAGCAAGCTGAGAAGGACGCCCATGAGGTGGTGTGCCCCGCATGCCATCGCATCAACGACCAATTCCCCGCCGGTTACCTGACCATCAGGGGCGAGTTCTTCAAGGAACATCGCGACGAGATCATCCATTTGATCGAGAACCATGAGAAGAAGGAGAAGGCCGCGCGCCCGCTCCAGCGGATCATGGCGATTGCGGAGACTCGCGAGGGGACGGAAGTCACGACGACCGACTCCCACCTGGCGCGCGTGATTGCTGAAGCCCTGCACGACGCCTACAAGGGCGACCTCAAGCTGAAGTATTCGCGCGACGAGAACCTGCTGCGCGCCAGCTGGAAGCGCTAACCCGAAAACCGGGGACGCACCCGGAATTTGCGGAATTTGGGGTCAGGTTACCTTTCGCAGCCGAAGGTAACCTGACCCCAAATTCCCAAATTCCAGTAGGGTGCGTCCCCGGTTTATTTTGCCAGCCGCGCGGCGCCGAGGATCGCGAGCCTTTCGTTGGTCACCGCGCGCACCGGGATCTTCATGAGGATCGAGGACATCGCGCCCTTCGCGGAGAAGGCGGCAGCGAATTTTTCCTTGTCGAGGGTGCGGGCGATCTTGGCCATCACGCCGCCCGCGAGGTAGACCCCGCCCCGCGCCATGACGGAGAGCGCGTGATCACCCGCGATGTTGCCCAGGCACTCGGTGAAAAGCTGGAGCGTCTTAGCATCGCTGATTTCCGCCGGGTCCACCGTCTTGCCAGTGAGCACGCGATGGATGTTGGTGATCCCGGTGCCTGATGCGACGGTTTCGGCTCTCACTCGTCCGTGGGTTTCGAACAGCTTTTTCCAGAGAAGCGCCTGCTCCTTGCTCGCAGGGCTGAAGCCGACATGGCCGCCCTCTCCGGGGACAACCCGCAAAAACAGGGACAGACCCTCTTTTTCGC